>DATGOD010000084.1:0-23327 GCA_035306305.1 Flavobacterium sp. | reverse complement strand
AAGGATTTTTTAAACTCTTAAAACAACAATAACCTTGAAACCTACAATAAAAATAGCTATTAACGGATTTGGACGCATCGGTCGCAACCTTTTTCGTTTACTGATTAATCATCCGCAAATAGAAGTTGTCGCTATCAACGATTTAGCATCGACTGATATTTTGGCACACTTGCTCAAATACGACAGCGTGCACGGCAAATTATCTGCTGATATTCAACACGATGATGAGAGCATAACTGTTAATGGCAAAAAGACGTTATTTTTCCATGAATCGGATATTGAAAAACTGAATTGGCATCAGGTTTCTCCAGATTTTGTTATCGAATGTACCGGAATACACAAAACCAGAAATTTGTTAGAAAATCATTTGAAAAACGGAGCAAAAAAAGTCATTCTTTCCGTTCCACCCACAGATGATAGTATCAAAACCATTGTTCTTGGTGTAAACGAAAACATTATCGATAAAAACGATAAAATCGTTTCTAACGCCAGTTGTACAACCAACAATGCCGCACCGATGATTGCAGTTATCAAAGAACTTTGCGGATTGGATCATGCATTTATTACCACAGTGCATTCTTACACCACCGATCAAAATTTGCATGATGCCCCACACAAAGATTTGCGTCGAGCACGAGCTGCGGCACAATCGATTATTCCAACAACTACAGGAGCTGCCAAAGCATTGACCAAAATTTTTCCGGAATATGAAGGCAAAATTGGTGGTGGCGGAATTCGTGTGCCGGTTCCGGATGGTTCGCTAACAGATATTACCTGTTATGTGGATAAAAAAATTACGGTTGAAGAAATTAATCAAGCTTTCCGAAAAGCAGCTGAAGGCAAACTGAAAGGCATTTTGGAATATACCGAAGATCCTATCGTTTCAATCGATATTGTGAATAATACGCATTCTTGTTTGTTTGACGCTCAACTGACTTCCGTTCTTGGCAAAATGGTTAAAGTGGTTGGTTGGTACGACAACGAAATTGGTTATTCCTCTCGGTTGATTGATTTAATCGGATATATGCATCAATTGGATAATTAAAAAATTAGCCCTTACATTTGAAATTTGTAAGGGCTGTTTTTTTAGTTAGGAAATTCTCCACTTAATTTAATTTCTTCAATTTGCAATGTGTGTCTTGCTGTATGCCCGGCAAGGAAAAGAAGTGATTGATAAGCGTCGCTAAACCCGGACGGCGATTCGTTTACCCGATTTCTTAATTCTTCCATCGGAACACTTTTTATGAATGAAAGTATCTCTTTTCTTTGGTCTTTCAACTCTCTTAAAGCTGTTTCTGCATCGTCAAATTTTCCTTCTGTAACCAATGCTTCCGGAGCTTTATATTTCTCACTTCTGTCAGTTACCATTTTCAGGATTTCTTCATCAGAAAACTGGATTTTCTCTCTCAGCTCTGGATTGACAGGTTTTTGCATATTTTCTTTTATCATGCCGAAAATCATATTTTCAGTAATAATAATATGCTCTAAACACTGACTGATGCTCCATGATTCCGCAGAAGGTCGAAAATGTAACTGTTCTTTGTTCAAACCAACAACACTTTGATAAAGATTATCCAGCGTTTTACTATAATAATCCAGTGCAAACGCTTTTTCATCAGTTTTACTTTCCTGATTTTCCAAGATTTCTTTAAGGTTTTTCAGTCCTTCATCAAAATCTGAATTCATGTTGTAAAAAAGACTCATGAAATTCCACGGATAAGGCGTTTTTCCTTCTATTCCCCATTTCACAATCGTTTCATCTTTTGATTTTTCTTCTACAGAAATATAAGACTTATTAGCATCATCATTAAAATCGAGAAAGAACATATCCGATTCCATTCTTTCTCCTTCGATAATATTCGTAATAACCTGTGCTCCTTTTCCTAATTTCTCACTTTGCCAGCTATATCTAAAGCCTACAGTTCCGTCTATTCCTTCTGAAGTTTTTTGCATATCAGGGTCTGACAATTGCCACACACCAAAATTATCTTGATTTTTAACATATTTAATGTAATTAAACACTTCCTGCTTAGGTTTGTTAATAATTACCGAACCTTCACTATGAAACTTTTTAGGCAAAAACGCAGCTACAATCAAAGGAATAGCGATGATTATCAATAATGCGATAACGATTTTTTTTAGTATTTTCATCTGTTTAATTTATTAAGTTTATCCAAAAGTAAACATTTATTCATAAAAACAATCATTCTGCATGAATTTCATTCACCGGTTTTTCTTTTTCACCTTCTTGATAATCAATTGTTTCTTCTTGCAATTGAATTTGTGGAGCCGATTTTGGCTGTTCTAATTCTTCGAGCAAAATTTCTTCTAATTCGTTTTCTTCTTCTGGAAAAATATCTTCTACACGCATAATCCGTTCATCTCCTCGCCAATTAAACCCTGGAAATAATCGGGCGTTTTCAGGAAATTCTTCCGGTGGATAAGTTTCTCCTTTCGGATTAATCATTCGGGTTGCTGTAACGATTTTATTATCTTCTAACTCCAACTGAATTTGCGAACAAATTCCTTTATCGATTCCGGTCAATATATCATCTTCGTCATAAACGTAATATATCATTTCTGCATTTTGAATTAAATCAACTTGCCGAAGTTCGTCATCAATAAACTTGCCGTACAAATTAATTCCTTTCACCTGATTATAACCTGTCCCCAATGTATCTTTCTGAATCAAAAAAGCATCTTGCAACACTTTGATAGAATCCATTTTCTCAGTAAGCGTATCGTTTATCAAATGGATAACTTGACCGGTAATTTGACTTTCGCCTCTAAAAACCACTGGTTTCCCAATCAATTTGGTCAAGCCTAATTTTTGTTGAAAATGAATAGAATCTGCTTTGGCACTCATATCCGGTTGTCGGAACATTCTGGCATCGGTATATCCCCACATCACACGTTCTTTTTCTTTTCCGGTAATAAATATTTCTTTAGCATGAAAATAAGTCGAATCATTTTCTGCCAACATTTTTATCAACGGTTTTTTTGTGATATACACCGAATCTCGGCCATCCGGAAATTGATAAATTTCAGCAAAATGGCTGGTTGCAATGATGTTATTTACTGTATCGGTTACTTTTACATGATTAATCGCTCTGGTGTAATTGTTGTTTTTGTCGTAGTAAAGATTATCGCCATCAACGCGTTTATTGTCATTCAAAATGTATGAATTATCCAACAATTTTCCAATATCAAGCCTCGTATCGTAAAAACCATTTTCGGTGTAAATAAACGAATCTTTGTTTTCGATAGTTGAAGGACCAAGCAAATAAGCATGTCCGGGTGCTTCATAAAAATCAAGATGTTCGGTAACGATTTTTGTGTCTGGATTGGTTAGTACAACATGCGAACGAAACTCATATTTTTCTTCCGCAATGATATACTTTCCTTCTTTGCTTGTCAATGTATTATCGCGATTGATAATTTCTGCATGGTCGTTGTAATAAGCCACGCCATTTCTGCGGTCATAATACACTTTTTCGGAAGTCATTTGCGAATTTGGCGAACGCATTACTACATCGCCAGATGCATACGCAATTTGCTCATTACCATTATATTCGGCATATTTACTATTCATTTGTAACGTATCGTTTTGTATCATTCGTACGTTTCCAAACAATTTGATATAATTATCCTCCTGAAAAAGATACGCTCTGTTACAGTAAATGTACACACTGTCGTGCAACGCCTGAACATTTCCGGTCAGCACCAAAGCTCCGGGCAAAGCGTTTTCATCACGTTGGGTATTATCCGCATGGATAATTTCGATGGAAGTGGTTGTTTGTTGCGTCCATCCCAACTGAATGCCAAAAAATACGATGAATAGAGAAAATATTGATTTCAAAATCTACTAATTTGAGTCAAAATTAAGCAAAAAATACAGACCGATTATTTTTAAATTTGATTTTGCCAAAAATGGCATAAACTATCTCGCCAATCTCGGATAGAAATAGCAAATGTTTTTTGTATTTTATCTGTAGATAAAACAGAATATTTCGGCCGAGTTGCCAAAGTTGGAAATGCTGTAGAATCCACCTGATTTACAATTGTTTTTGCGTTGGTTAATTGTTTAATTTCTGTAGCAAAATCAAACCAAGTTGCCATTCCTGAATTGGTGTAATGATAAACGCCTGACTGCCATTTTTTGGTTAATATAATCAACAACAAATGACGAGCCAAATCGTGTGCGTTGGTTGGACTTCCAAATTGGTCATTGACCACATTTATTTCTGTTTTTTCTGCCATCAAACGACGCATTGTTTGTACAAAATTATGTCCGAAAGCACTGTATAACCAAGACGTTCGGATAATCATAAAATCAATTTCAGAGCACATAACAACTTGTTCTCCTTGCCTTTTCGATTTACCATAAACATTGATAGGATGCGTTTGTTCGGTTTCTGCAATCGGTTTATTAGCCGTTCCGTCAAAAACATAATCGGTAGAAATTTGCACCAATTTTTTGCGATTGATTTTACACCATTCTGCCAATTTCGCTACAGATTGATGATTGATTAAATCGGCAACTTCAGGCTCATTTTCAGCTTTATCTACTTGTGTATATGCCGCTGTGTTGATAATTATATCGGGAGAAATATTATCCAATCGAAGGAAAATTTGTTGCAAATCGTCCAAAGGAAATTCTTTTCTGCCTGCAAAAACAAATTGATAATCCGGATATTGCACACATTCTTTTTGCAAACAAGAAGCCAACTGACCATATTTGCCGATAACCAATATTTTCATCATTTTCCAAATACAGTTTTAAAAGTAGGCAATTGTAAATCTTTATCGCTAACAATTTGTTTTTCAGTCGGGATTTTCCAATCTATCTGCAAATCTTTATCATCAAAACGAACGCCATATTCGTGTTCCGGGCGATAGTATTCATCACATTTATAGAAAAAAACAGCCTTGTCGGACAAAACCGAAAAACCGTGTAAAAAGCCTTTAGGGACGAAAAGTTGTTTGTGATTTGTATCGCTCAATTCCACCGAGAAATGTTGTCCGAATGTAGGCGAATTTTCCCGTGCATCTACCACTACATCCAAAACTTTTCCGTGTACTACTCGCACCAATTTTGCCTGAGCAAATTCTCCTTTTTGGGCGTGTAATCCGCGGATAACTCCATAAGCAGAACACGATTGATTGTCTTGTACAAAACGAGTTTTAGTTTTCGTAAGTTTCTGAAAATTAAACTCATTGAAACTTTCCATGAAATAACCACGGTTATCAGTAAATATTTTTGGCTCAATTACCCAGCATCCCGCTAATCCTGTTTCTGTCAGTTTCATTGATTTGAATATTGTTTTTGATAATACTGTTGATATTCGCCAGACAGCACATTTTGCACCCATTGTTCGTTATTCAAATACCAATCGATGGTTTGGCTCAAGCCTTGACGGAAGTCTGTCTGTGGTTGCCAGTCGAGTTCTTTTTGCAATTTTGAAGCATCTATGGCATAACGAAAATCGTGTCCTGGTCGGTCTTTCACAAATCGAATTAATTTTTCGCTTTCGCCTCTTGTTCTCCCCGTTTTTTCATCCATCAATTGCGCAATTTCTTTGACTAAATTGATATTAGTTTGCTCATTATTTCCGCCGATATTATAAGTCTCTCCTACTCTACCTTGATGACAAATCAAATCTATCGCTTCGATATGGTCACCCACAAAAAGCCAATCTCTGACGTTTTTTCCATCACCATAAACCGGAATTTCTTTATGATTCAACATATTTAAAATGCAAAGCGGAATCAATTTTTCAGGAAATTGGAATGTGCCATAATTATTAGAACAATTACTGATAACCACAGGCAATTGATATGTATCGTGATAAGCTTTCACAAAATGATCTGCCCCTGCTTTCGATGCCGAATAAGGTGAATGTGGTTGATAAGGCGTTTGCTCGGTAAACAATCCGTCGTTGCCCAACGCACCATAAACTTCATCAGTCGAAACTTGATAAAACAATTTATTTTGATAGTTATTATTCCAAGTATTTTTGGCTGCGTTAAGTAAATTAACCGTTCCGATGATATTGGTCAAAGCAAAATCTGCAGGTTGATGAATCGACCTGTCCACATGCGATTCGGCTGCCAAATGTATAACGGTATCTGGTTTATATTTTTCAAAAATAGCATCAATTTGTTTTGCCTCAACAATATCGGCTTGTTCAAAAATATAGTTTGGCTGTTTCTCTATCGATTGTAGATTTTCTAAATTTCCGGCATAAGTGAGTTTGTCTATATTGACAATTAAATATTCGGGATATTTGTGAACAAAATGTTTGACCACATGCGAGCCTATAAATCCGGCTCCTCCAGTTATTAAAATCGTTTTTTTCATGTTGTTTGATTTTATAAATACTACCTCACCACGATATGGAAACAGCTCACTTTTCGTTCTTTAACGAAATATATTTTACCTTGTTTTTGATATTGTTTCAACACTTTTTCCAAAGCCCTTTCTAATCGGGTATTGCGTCCTCTTTTACGATTGAATCTCACATAGGAAATATCAAAAGATGCTCCAAATGTATGTGCACTTTCATTGGATGCCGCATTGATATTACTTCGTCTAAGCAATCTTTGTTTTTCTTCGGTGCGAGTTAGCGAAGTTACTACAAAGAAATTTTGTCCGGTATCATGTACAAAACTTCTGGCAATATCGGCCAACACTTTTTTCCCTTTCGGCACCAAGTAGCTGTAACTGTGTGTGAGTTTATCCACTCGGTAACCATAACCGCGTTGTTTAACCAATGTCAGTTTTTTCTTAGCGACCAATTGGTCTAATTGTTTTTTGTTTTTGATGTGAGGAACTCCATGTGATTTTGCCGCTTTTAGGTGTGTTAAATATTCTTGAGATGGTGCGACTTGTGCGGTTGCCAACAAGGGGCAAAGCAATAAAAACAGGCGAAAAATATTTTTCATTTTCAGTTTGAAATGTTGAATTAAAGCCCGAAGGTAATTATTCTTGCGTCGATATACCATAAATATAACAAAAAATTAGTTATTTTGTAGCAAAAATCTGGGAAAGCATGATTATCGAGGCTCGAAATATCAGCAAGCATTTTGACGATTTGCGTGTGCTGAACAATATCAATCTGAATATAGAAAAAGGCGAAGTCGTCTCTATTGTAGGCGCCTCGGGTGCAGGAAAAACTACCTTACTCCAAATTTTGGGCACATTAGACAAACCTGACCCCGACAACGATACTACCCTGATTATCAATGGCACAGATGTTTTGAGATTAAAGGATAAAAATTTATCTAAATTCAGAAATCTCAACTTAGGGTTTATCTTTCAGTTTCATCAATTGTTACCTGAATTTAATGCGTTGGAAAATATTTGTATTCCGGCAATGATTGCCAAAACCAATCAAAAACAAGCCCAAGAACGTGCCATGGAATTACTCGATTATTTAGGGCTTTCTCATAGAGCCAAACATTTTCCGTCAGAATTATCAGGCGGAGAACAACAACGCGTCGCAGTTGCCAGAGCGTTAATCAATAATCCAGCGATTATCTTTGCCGATGAACCTTCGGGAAATTTGGATACAAAAGGTGCTGAAAATCTGCATGAATTATTTTTTAAATTGCGAAAAGATTTCAACCAAACTTTTGTGATTATTACACATAACGAAGATTTGGCTAATATGGCAGACCGCAAAATTGTAATTACCGACGGAGAGATTGTTAAATAAGTTTTGGTGCAGAAGTTATTTAAACTTTTCGGCATCCCTTATGTACAAAATCCTCAACAGAGATGTAATAAGAAACGAAATAATTGTTCATTTACCGTTTTCTCCAACTCAAATCTAATTGATGAAACAAAAAGTTTTCAACGATATTCATAGCCGCACTTTTTAATTTCTTACTTAAACCATTTTTGAGCTTTTGGATTTCAATGTGGACATCCAGGCCAGCAACAAGGTCTTTTCTTTCCGTCCAGGATTTCTTCCTGCAATCGTTGTATGTGTTCTTTCCGGGTTTTCTCTTGTTTGACCATCGTTGTCCAACAAATCCATTCGTTGCGAGCCAGCGGCGTGAGTGAATTCCATTTTTCCAACAATTCCGAATTAGACAGAAAAACTTGTCGCAAATCTTCCGGAACATCGTGTACAACACCTTGTTCTATGGTTATATTTGTTTGCATATCAATTAATATTCATTTCGTGATTTTATCTCCATTTCTAAAATCTCAATCGCTTCTTTCTCATGTCTCCTTACTTCTTCAATATTAAAATTAGGTTCGTTGGTTTCAATAGAAACTAATTCTTCATCCTTGAAATAAACAATCGTTTTATAAGTATATTTTTTATTTTCGATTTCTTTAATATATTTCACAAGTCGATTATCTCTGAAATACAAACTCAGGTATAAATCCTCATATTTTCTTCTATTGAAATAATTACTACCGTATTGAAAATTAAAATACTGATTATTTTTTTCATTCCAAGCAGTATATTCACTAAAACCACCGATAGTTTTCTGAAACAACTTGAATTTCTTTTTTGAGATCAATCCATCCGTTTCTATATAATGTAAATCTAACTCCAAACTGTCTTGTTCATAAGTATAAATATATTTTTCAATTGATTCAATATAAGCAATCGAATCGGTTTGTGAATAAACAGAAAAAGCATATATAAATGAAAGAAAAAGCAATATTGTTTGCATATCACGAAGATTAAAAAGTAAATATATGAAAAATATTATTTGTTAAGAGGTTTTTCATAAATAGTCATTGCTTTTTGAAGGCGATGTTTGATTCTTTTTTTGAGGTTCCTCGGGCTTATTACTTCTACGTTTTCTCCAAAACCCAGAATCTCACGCTCCAATTCAAAATTCGGAATCACATCAATACGAATCGTTAGACCGGTTTCGTCTTCTTGCAGAATTTGTTGCGAATGATGCAACGGTTTGGTTTTGACATAGGGTGCATTCCGCGCATCGAATTTCAAAAGCACTTTTTGCGGACGATCTTTTTCACTGCGTGTTACCCCGATACATTCTTTGTAATACACCTCGAAATCAACACCGTTATAAGGTTTAAACAATTTGCTGTCCAATTCATAAAAAGCTTCGATTCGATCCAAAGCCATCGTAATCAAATAGCCGTCTTTGTTGTTTCGGCAAATCAAAAACCAACGATTGCGGTATTCTTTCAGTAAATATGGATGATAAATTTCCTTGGAAGCGGCAGCAGCTCTAAACGATTTATATTCAATCAACAACGGACGTTGATGCAAAATTGCCTGATACAAACCATTCAAATGCTCGATACCTTTCAATTGTTTGTTGCTTTCAAACTGCAGGTAATTCGGCGTTTTTTTAGACGATTTATAAATGTTGTTCTCCAATTTTGCAATCAAATCGGTCATTTCTTCGAAATATTGAAATCCATTGAATTGTTTCAAAAGCGATACAATTTCTTTCATTTTATCTACATCTTCCTCTTTCAAAGGCGATTGCGTAATGGAATAATCTGGATTTGCATACGTATAAAACTTGCGGTTTTCAACTACTATTGGTGCATTGTAGCCCAATTTGTCACTGCGCATAAATTGAATGTCCGCCTGAATAGTGCGTTTGCTCACGCCGGTTGTGATTCCTTCAAATTCGTACAAAGCATCGGAAACTTTTTCAATTAAATCTTCCAATGTCCATTTTCTGTAGCGATTTTGCAAACATAAATCAATGGTTTTGTAGCGAATTAATGCCGATTTGTTTGTTGCCATACTTTTTTCAGTTTAAATAACAATCAAATATACTATTTATTACGCAATATATTTGCGTAGTTTGTACTTTAAAATTCTCTTTATTAAAAATATTTAATATTAATAACCTGATATAGATATATTTACATTTAAAATTAAAAATATTTTTATCTGCGTATTTATTTTGCGTAATAGTACATGCATCTTTGTCATGTTCAAAACGATGAAAATATCTATTCGGATGTTTCAAAAAGGCATCGTAGTGCAGGAAACTGTATGCTGCGTTTTCAAAGATTTGAATATAACCCTTCAGCGCGGGTTCGAATCCCGCTATTCAGCGATGAATATAGTTCAGTGGTTAGAACAAAGGACAATTTGTGGGTTCGAATCCCACACTTGATTTCGGTTCAAGTTGCGATTGGTTGCGCCCGAAGCGAAAGCTTCTCACAACGAAGTTAATCACTTCTAAAACAGATTGCCAAAGTTCTTTTTTTTGATGTTCGGTGGCGATTTTTTAGGAAATCAACACACTTGGTTCAAAGCCTGAATACCAAAGTCAATGTTTTAGAAACGTTGCTAAAACACAAAATGCAAAGAGTAGATTTTGTGACATGCAACCCAGTAGTAAAATGTTCCTTTATTATTCCGCTGTTGAAAAAAGGAAGGTCAAAAAAAGAACTTATTTAAATGAAAATAAAAAAAATAAATACAATGAAAAGAGTTACAATTAACGAGCAAGAAGTAGGATTGGTGTACAAAAACAGCCAATTGATTAAAGTCGTTTTTCAAGGAAAGCATTGGTTTTTCTTGGGCGAAAAAGTAGAGATTTTTAATGTTTACAAATTGTTTCCTAAATTATCCGACGGAATTTTTGAAAACGATGTTTTGAAAAATCATTTAGAAATCATTGAAGTTGGCGATGAAGAATTGGTTTTGGTTTCGGAAAAAAGCAATTTCAAAGAAGTGTTGACTGCAGGTGTGTATGCCTTTTGGAAAAACAAACATTTGTTTCAGTTTCAAAAAGTTTCACTGGCAGCTTATGTGATAAACGATGTGCCAAAAAACATTTTAGAAAAGCCGCAATTAAATGCTTTTGTTCGCAATTATCGCGTAGAATCTTATGAAAAAGGTTTGTTGTTTGTAGATGGGAATTTTGTGGAAATATTGTCGCCTGGAAATTATTTTTGGTGGAAAAACACACAAGTTATTACCGTTGCAAAAGGCGATGTTCGTCAACAAAATATGGACATCATCGGTCAGGAAATTCTTACAAAAGACAAAGTACAATTGCGATTGAATTTTGCGGTTCAATATCAAATTGCCGATTTCAAAAAAGCTTTTGCTGCAAACAAAGAATTTGAAAATCAGTTGTATTTAATCGTTCAAATGGCTTTGAGAACTTTGGTAGGAACGTTGACTTTTGATGAATTGATGGAACAAAAATCTCAAATCGCATCAACTGTTTCTGCCGAAATTTCAGAAAAATCGAAACGATTGGGCGTTGAAATCATCGATGCAGGATTAAAAGACGTGATTTTGCCCGGAGAAATTCGCGATATTATGAATCAGGTTTTGGTTGCCGAGAAAAAAGCACAGGCAAACAGTATCACACGTCGCGAAGAAACCGCCGCTACCAGAAGTTTGTTGAATACCGCAAAACTTATGGACGAAAATCAAATGTTATTCAAATTAAAAGAAATGGAATATATCGAGAAAATTGCCGAGAAAATAAATACCATTTCTGTTTCGGGCAGCACCAATATCGTTTCAGAATTAAAACAAATTTTTACCAAATAAAAAATTAGAAAAGATGAAAAAAATATCAGGAAAAGACCTTTTGCGTATAGGTTTTGACGAAGATGTGATTTTGGGAACCGTTTTGCAATTTTGCGAAAATTATTCCGGAGAGCTGAACAAAGGAGAAGTTTTGAATCAGTTGCGAAAAATGATTGATACCCCAGAATTAACCCCCAAAGAATCGGAATTTTATGACCTTTCGCAACAAATCATCGCATTGCAAACATCGTTACAATCAGAAATTATAGCGTTGAACGAAAATCCAAATGCGTTTAAAATTTTTGGCGAGCATCAAATCGAAGAAGGAGCCAAAAAACAAATGCACACAGCAATGAAGTTGCCCGTTGCAGTTGCCGGCACTTTAATGCCCGACGCACATCAAGGATACGGTTTGCCGATTGGCGGTGTTTTGGCTACCAAAAATGCGATTATTCCATACGGCGTTGGCGTGGATATTGGCTGTCGAATGGCTCTTTCGGTTTATGATATTGACGAGTTGTTCTTTATGGAAAATCAAGCAAAGTTTAAACGCGAATTGATTGCACAATCCAATTTTGGGGCAGGAAATGGTTTTCGCGGACAATATAAATCCGATCACGAAGTTTTGGAAAACAAATTGTTCAACGAAAATCCGTTACTTAAAAATTTAAAAGACAAAGCTTGGTCACAATTGGGAAGTTCGGGCGGAGGAAATCATTTTGTAGAATTCGGCATTATTGAATTTGCACAGCGCGATGAAGTCTTGAATGTTGATAAAGGAAGATATCTTGCCTTGCTGACTCATTCTGGTTCGCGCGGTTTTGGCGCAACCATTGCCGGACATTACACCAAATTAGCCAAAAGTGTTTGCAAACTGCCACAAGAAGCTAAGAATTTGGCTTATTTGGATTTAGATTCCACCGAAGGGCAAGAATATTGGTTGGCGATGAATCTTGCCGGAGATTATGCATCGGCTTGTCACGAAATTATTCATCAAAAAATAACCCAAGCTTTGGGAGCACAGGTTTTGGCAAAAGTAGAAAACCATCACAACTTTGCATGGAAAGAGCAATGGAATGGCGAAGAAGTGATTGTACACCGAAAAGGGGCAACGCCGGCAAGTAAAGACGTTATGGGGATTATTCCTGGTTCTATGACTGCACCTGGATTTTTGGTTCGTGGAAAAGGTGAAACATCAGCCATTCAATCGGCTTCCCACGGTGCTGGCAGACAAATGAGCAGAACGCAAGCTAAAAAAGAATTGAATAAATCTGATTTACGTTCGGTGTTACAAGATCATAACGTTACTTTGATCGGCGCAGGTTTGGACGAAGCACCCATGGCATACAAAGATATTCATCAAGTAATGGAAGCTCAAAAAGATTTGGTTGACGTAGTGGCAACTTTTACCCCCAAAATGGTTCGTATGGCAGACGACGGGAGTAGAGAGGATTAGTTTATGTATAAAAAAAAGCCGTTCAAATTGAACGGCTTTCAATATTCATTTAGCAAAATACTACAAATGTATCACTTCGTCATAAGCAGCGGCAACGGCTTCCATCACAGCTTCGCTCATGGTTGGATGCGGATGCACAGCTTTTAAGATTTCGTGTCCGGTAGTTTCCAATTTACGGGCAACAACGGCTTCTGCAATCATATCAGTAACGCCAGCGCCAATCATGTGGCAACCTAACCATTCGCCGTATTTGGCATCGAAAATTACTTTAACAAAACCGTCTGGTGTTCCGGCGGCTTTGGCTTTTCCTGATGCTGAGAATGGGAATTTTCCTACTTTGATATCGTAACCTGCTTCTTTGGCTTTTTTCTCGGTTAAACCTACCGAAGCAATTTCTGGAGTTGCATACGTACATCCTGGAATGTTTCCGTAATCTAACGGTTCTACGTGCAAACCTGCAATTTTTTCTACACACAAAATTCCTTCTGCTGAAGCTACGTGAGCCAAGGCTTGTCCTGGAACTACATCGCCAATAGCGTAATAGCCCGGAATATTGGTTTGGTAGAAATCGTTTACTAAAATTTTATCGCGGTCGGTAGCAATACCGGTTTCTTCCAAACCGATGTTTTCGATGTTTGATTTAATTCCAACAGCGGAAAGTACAATATCTGCTTCTAAAATTTCTTCGCCTTTTGCAGTTTTTACGGTAGCTTTCACGCCTTCGCCAGCAGTATCTACTTTTTCAACCGATGAATTGGTCATAATGTTGATACCTGCTTTTTTCAACGAACGCTCGAATTGTTTAGAAACATCTTCGTCTTCAACCGGAACGATGTTTGGCATAAATTCCACAATCGTAACATCAGTTCCCATTGAATTATAAAAATGAGCAAACTCCACGCCGATAGCACCCGAACCTACAACAATCATTTTCTTTGGTTGCGTTGGCAACGTCATTGCTTGGCGGTAACCAATTACTTTTTTACCGTCTTGTGGCAAGTTGGGCAATTCGCGCGAACGTGCACCTGTTGCAATAATAATATGGTCGGCAGCAATTTCGGTTACTTTTCCGTCTTTATCGGTTACATCGACTTTTTTGCCTGGTTTCACTTTTCCGAAACCGTCAATTACATCGATTTTATTTTTTTTCATCAAAAACTGAACGCCCTTGCTCATTCCTTCGGCAACACCGCGCGAACGTGATATTACTGCGTTGAAATCTTTATCAACTTCGCCGTTAATCGTTAAACCGTAATCCGAAGCGTGTTTTAAATAATCGAAAACTTGTGCCGATTTCAACAATGCTTTAGTAGGAATACAGCCCCAGTTCAAGCAAATTCCACCTAAATTTTCTTTTTCAACCACAGCAACTTTAAAACCTAATTGCGATGCTCTGATGGCTGTTACGTATCCGCCCGGACCACTTCCTAAGATGATAATATCGTATTTCATTTTTTTTGTTTTAGGCTCTAAGCTTTACGCTTTAAAGCAAATTATTGTTATTTATTTTCAAAAATCAGTTGCTATTTTCTGTCAAAAATCAGTAACTGAGTTAAGTTGCGAATTTAAGGATTTATTTTGAAAACCGCCAAATTGTTTTTGTTATCAACCAGCTTCGGCTGCGTGAAATTGAGATTGATACAAACCTTTGTAATGTCCGTTTTCTATCTGTAATAATTCGTGATGTGTACCTTTTTCAACGATTTTTCCTTGTTCCATGACGATAATAACATCAGCATGTGTGATAGTTGCCAAACGGTGTGCGATGATAATGGACGTTCTATCTTTCGTAAGGATTTTGATTGCTTGCTGAATCAATTCTTCTGAATGTGAATCAATCGACGAAGTAGCTTCATCTAAAATCAATATACTTGGCTGATTCATATAAGCACGTAAAAACGAAATAAGCTGCCGCTGACCGGATGAAATCATAGCACCGCGTTCTTTGACATTATAGTCGTATCCGCCTGGTAAAGTTTCTATAAAATCGTGTACGCCTATTTTTTTGGCTGCTTCAATTACTTTTTCTTTGCTGATATTTGGGTTATTCAACGTAATATTATTCAAAATACTATCGCTAAACAAAAACACATCTTGCAATACGATAGCGATTTGTCTCCGCAAACTTTGAAGTGTAAAATCGTTGATATCAATACCATCGACCGTAATTTTACCACTGTCGATTTCATAAAACCTGCTTAACAAATTAATCATCGTAGATTTACCTGCACCAGACGAACCGACAATGGCAACCGTTTGCCCTGACTGAATCTTTAAATCAATACCTTTCAGTACTTCTACTTCAGGATTATAACTAAATCTTACTTGTTGAAAATCAATATCTCCTTGAAATTTGGGAGCAATTTGATTACCTTCTTGCTGGATAACGTCTTCTCTGTCCATGATTTCAAAAACACGGTCGGCAGCTACGATTCCCATTTGCATCACGTTGAATTTATCCGCAATTTGTCGAAGTGGATTGAACAACATAGGTATCATCATGGTATAAGCAAACAAATCTCCGGTCGTGGTTAGATTTCCACCACCGATGATATTGAATCCGCCAAAGATAACTACACATCCTAAAGTAACTTGAGAAACAAAATCGGCAATAGGAAAGAAAATGGAGTTATACAGAATGTTCTTTTGCCAAGCATTGTTGTGTTTTTGATTGATTTTTTCAAACTTTTCGTATTCTTGTTTTTCTCGGGTGAATAACTGCACAATTTTGATTCCGGTAATGCGTTCTTGCACAAAAGAATTGAGGTTGGCAACTTGCAAACGCACTTCTTCAAAAGCGACTTTCATGTGTTTTTGGAACACGCGCGTGGCATAAACCAAAACCGGCATCGCCACGATGACAACAAATGTAAGTTTCCAATTCATCCAAAACATAATGCCTAATACGACAACCATTTTAAGCACATCAGAAATAATCATAAATAATCCTTGGCTGAAAATACTGGCAATAGCTTCGATGTCTGATACGTTTCTGGTAATTAATCGCCCAACAGATTCTTTGTCAAAATAACGCAATTTGAAATGAGTGATTTTATAAAAAAGCTCTTCGCGAATATCTTTTACAATGCGTTGCCCGAGCCAACTGGCACTATACGAAAACGAATATTGCGAAACCACTTCAACCAACAATACTAAACCTATTAATACAGAATATGTTGCCAAACCAGATGCATCTTTGACTTCGATATAATTATCTACAATATTTTTGACCATATACGGCCGCAATGCGGCAAATATCGACAACAATATCACACTGATAATCACGATGACTACCATGTATTTGTAAGGAGCTATGTAACGCAAGACTTTGCTGAGCGTGCTTGTATTTATTTTTTTCATAAATAAGGATAACTAACTTCGACAAGGTGCAAACCACATGCCGGCACCGAAAAACCAGCTTCGCCCCTATCTTTGCTTTTTATAATTTTGTGTAAGTCTGTCGGCTCTATTTTTCCGATACCTACATTCACCAACGTACCGACAATTGCTCGAACCATATTTCGTAAAAATCGATTGGCAGATATGGTAAATACCCACTGATGTTCTCCAATATTTGTCCATTCGGCTTGATAAATTTCGCACAAATAAGTGTAAACATCGGTATGTGTTTTTGAAAAGCATTCAAAATCATTGTAGGCAAACAATATTTTGGCAGCTTCATTCATTTTATCAAAATCTAACGAGCGATGAAAATACCAACTTGTTTCATTCAAAAAAGGATTTTTCTTTGTATGCAAGTGATATTCATACTTTCTTTGTGTGGCATCAAAGCGTGCGTGAGCATCATCTTTAACCGAAAAAATTTGATAAACCGCAATGTCTTTCGATAAAAAAGAATTGAGTTTGGCAACCAATTTAGCTTCGTCAATTTCTTTATGGTAATCAAAGTGTGCATACATTTTTTGTGCATGTACACCAGCATCAGTTCGTCCGGCAGCCACCAATTCCACATAATCGGACAACAGCAAGCAAAAAGCCTTTGTCAGCTCTTCTTGCACCGTTATCGCATTGGGTTGTGATTGCCAGCCGTGAAAACGCGTACCATTGTATGCAAACTCTACAAAATATCTCAAAGCTTTATTTTGATGCAAATATACGTCAATTTACAGAGAAAGTTTTTGTTTTTTGCGTTATAAAAACTGGGCTTATTTGGTTAATTTTGTCTAAAATATTTTAGGTATGATGAATCGGTTTACTTTGATAGTTTGTATTTTCCTTTACGGAATCACTTCTTTATATGCTCAAAATTTTGATGATTATTTCGTTGATAAAACCCTTCGTTTGGATTACATCTTTGCCGGAAATAGCGAAAAACAATATGTTTTCCTGAACGATTTGGTTGAATTAAATCAATGGAACGGACGAAAATCGAATTTGAGCAACACACCGATTCAAGGAAATGGTCAAATAAAAGTTTACGATAAAGAAAGTCAAAAGTTGATTTATGTATTGCCATTCGGCAGCTTATTTCAAGAATGGCTAACTTTGGACGAAGCTCTTACCGCGTCAAAAAGCTTTGAAAATTCGTTTCTGATTCCTTTTCCGAAAAATAATATCGACATACAAGTTTCTTTTTTCGATGCCAGTCACAATGAAAATATTTTGCTGACACATACCGTAAATCCTTCTGATATTCTTATCCGAAAAGCCACAACCGACCATGTTACTCCGTATGAAATCATCCATAAAGCTTCGGTAAAAAATCCGATTAAAATCGCTATTGTTGCTGAAGGTTTTCAAGAAAAAGAACTTTCTACTTTCATGAATTACGCTCGACAAACTGTAGAGAGTTTGTTCCGACACGATATTTTCAACAAATACCAGGATTATTTTGAAATCGTAGCGGTTAAAACTATTTCGAAAGATTCGAATGTGAGCGTTCCGTCTCAAAATATTTGGCGAAATACTGCAATTCAATCACACTTCGACACCTTTTATTCTGAACGATATTTGACCACATCACGAGTAAAATCACTACATAAGCAATTGGAAAACATTCCATATCAACACCTTATCATTTTGGCGAATACCGATGTTTATGGCGGCGGAGGCATATTGAATTCTTATACTTTAACAACTACGCAACATCCGCAATTTGCACCGGTTGTGGTACATGAATTTGGTCACAGTTTTGCTGGTTTGGCAGACGAATATTTTTATGAAGAAGATGTTTTTGAGAATAAAGCGGTGCAACAAACCGAACCTTGGGAGCAAAATATCACTTCGTTGGTTGATTTTGCGAGCAAATGGCAAGATTTAGTCGCAGAAAACACGCCCATTCCTACGCCTGATTCTGTAATGGATTCTGTAAATATTGGCGCTTTTGAAGGATTGAAAGGAAACGGTTTGTACATTCCGTCACATCATTGTCGCATGAAAACCAATCAAGCGGAAGATTTTTGCCAAGTCTGCAACCGTGCCATCGAAAAAATGATTTTATTTTACACCGAAAATACCACAGAATAAATGAAAATTCTATTATTATCTGACACACATAGTTATATAGACGAACGAATTTTACAACATGTACAAAATACAGACGAAGTGTGGCATGCCGGCGACATCGGCGACTTGATAGTTACCGACAAAATCAAAGCAACCAAGCCTTTGAGAGCTGTTTACGGTAATATTGACGGCACTGAAGCCCGAAAAGAATTTCCGTTATATCAAATATTTATGTGTGAAAAAGTCAAAGTATTGATGACGCATATTGGCGGATATCCGGGCAAATACGCCAAAGGAATCAAAGATTTATTACTCCGAGAACAACCTCAAATTTTCATCAGCGGACATTCGCATATTTTAAAAGTCCAATACGACAAACAGCTGCGTGTTTTACATCTCAATCCGGGTGCAGC
Organism: Flavobacterium sp.; assembly: GCA_035306305.1. GTDB lineage: Bacteria > Bacteroidota > Bacteroidia > Flavobacteriales > Flavobacteriaceae > Flavobacterium. Next base: position 4,482 of record DATGOD010000084.1, on the reverse strand, counting down.
AGGTATTTACGGACATCATCAGGTACGCACAATGATACGTTTTGAGATTAATCATACCGACATCAAAAATATGGAAATCATCGAGTTGAAGAAAAATTGAAAAGGCTATTGAACAAATCAATAGCCTTTTCAACTAACTTTAAAAACAAATTTAACTATAAAACAAAAACTAATTTTGTTCTTCTGCTTCTCTTTTCTCTTTTCTTTCTTTCAACATATCTCTGGTTCCTCCAATAGCCCAAACAATGGCTACATTTACTAAAAATAGCATCAACCAAAATCCCATTAACAAGACAATGACTCCTATTAAAAAAGCTAAATATTGACTAAATTCAAACATTTCGATACGGTTTTATTGTTAGGCAAATATAGGCATAATTTTGAATATACAAACTACCGAGCAAAAATTTTTAAAGAATATTTTACCGTTAAATAGATAATGAGTAATTTTAGGCGAAATTTTAATCAACACAAAATTAATCATAATAAATAAATCATGGAATTTCGTATCGAAAAAGACACTATGGGAGAAGTAAAAGTACCTGCTGATAAATACTGGGGTGCTCAAACCGAACGTTCTCGAAACAATTTTAAAATAGGAAAACCGGCAAGTATGCCTAAAGAAATTATTGAAGGTTTTGCTTATTTGAAAAAAGCAGCTGCATTTGCCAACTGTGAATTAGGTGTTTTGCCAATTGAAAAAAGAGACGCTATTGCACAAGTTTGTGACGAAATTTTGGAAGGCAAATTGGACGATCAATTTCCGTTAGTAATCTGGCAAACAGGCTCCGGAACACAATCAAACATGAACGTTAACGAAGTGGTTGCCAATCGTGCCCAAGTTTTGGCAGGCGGAAAAATTGGCGAAGGCGAGCCTATATTAAAAGCGAATGACGATGTAAACAAATCTCAATCATCTAACGACACCTTCCCTACCGGCATGCACATTGCTGCTTATAAAGCGGTGGTTAAAAAAACCATTCCGGCCGTAGATCAACTAAAACGCACCTTAGAAGAGAAAGCTCGTACTTTCAAGGATGTCGTAAAAATTGGAAGAACACATTTGATGGATGCTACGCCATTGACATTAGGTCAAGAGCTTTCGGGTTACGCTATGCAACTAGAATATGGTTTGAGAGCATTAAAAAACACCTTAGCACATTTGTCTGAATTAGCCTTGGGTGGTACTGCGGTAGGAACAGGGTTGAACACCCCTGAAGGCTACGATATTTTGGTTGCCAAATACATCGCTGATTTCACAGATTTACCATTTGTTACGGCAGAAAACAAATTTGAAGCTTTGGCTGCTCATGACGCTATTGTAGAAACGCACGGTGCTTTGAAACAATTGGCTGTTTCGTTGAATAAAATAGCTAATGATATCAGAATGCTTGCCTCCGGTCCTCGATCAGGAATTGGCGAAATAATCATCCCTGAAAATGAACCAGGTTCATCCATTATGCCAGGAAAAGTAAATCCTACTCAATGCGAAGCCTTAACCATGGTAGCTGCACAAGTTATGGGAAATGATGTTGCAATTACTGTCGGTGGTACACAAGGACACTACGAACTGAATGTTTTTAAACCGGTAATGGCCACCAACTTTTTAGAATCTGCTAATTTGATTGCTGATGCTTGTATTTCTTTTGACATACATTGTGCACAAGGTATCGAGCCTAATTATGACAGAATTCAAGATTTATTAGATAATTCACTCATGCTTGTAACTGCACTAAATACCAAAATCGGTTATTACAAAGCAGCCGAAATTGCTCAAACAGCTCACAAAAATGGCACAACTCTAAAAGAAGAAGCCGTGAGATTGGGTTATGTAACACCTGAAGAATTTGACGAATGGGTAAGACCTGAAAAAATGGTTGGGAAAATAAACCTATAACCTACCTTATTTATATAGTATAAAATCGCTGCTAAAAAACAGCGATTTTTTTATACTCCAAATCGAGAATTAACACAAAAAAAATGGGCAGCCTAACAAGTCGTCAAGCTACCCACCAAAAACTACATTAACTACTACTTTTTTGAAAAAACTACTTACTACTTTTTTTTGGTAAATATCAAGTAAATATTTTTCAGAACTACTTTTGCCTATTTATTTGCAAAGGGCGTGCCAAAACATTTTTACTAGGGTTTAAAGCTTACAAACCACATAAACTATGTGTATTTTTTCTACACTATGTGTAATAATAACCATGTTACAAAGATTCTCACAAACCAAACACTGCCTTCAACAAAAAAAACTCACCAAATAGCTCTTCTATTTCTCAAAAACACCAACAAACTGAAAAATAATCCTTTAAAATACTTTTGTATTAAAAAAAGTATTAACTTTGCAGTCGCTTTTATCCAGAAAAAGGGTTTCGGTAAAAGTCTAAATAAAACCATTTAATCATCTTCTGAGGTTATTTCTGCAGAAACCCTGTAACATCAGAATACAAAATTTTAATCAGACATGTCTGAACAAGTAAACACAAACGAAGAATTGTTGCAAAATTTTGACTGGGATACTTATGAAAATGGTATCGCTAAAGTTGACAGCCAACAATTAGATGAATTCGAAAAATTAGTTGACAAAACTTTTATCTCTACAGATGATTCAGAAGTAGTAGAAGGTATTGTTGTAAGAATCACCGACAGAGACGCTATTGTTGACATCAATGCGAAATCTGAAGGAGTTATCTCTTTAAATGAATTCAGATACAACCCTGACCTTAAAGTTGGAGACAAGGTTGAAGTATTGATCGACGTAAGAGAAGACAAAAACGGACAATTAGTATTGTCTCACAGAAAAGCACGTACTATCAAAGCATGGGAACGTGTAATCAAAGCACACGAAACAGGTGAAATCGTAAACGGATTCGTAAAATGCAGAACCAAAGGCGGTATGATTGTAGATGTTTTCGGTATCGAAGCATTCTTACCAGGTTCGCAAATTGATGTAAAACCTATCCGTGATTACGACCAATATGTAAACAAAACTATGGAATTCAAAGTGGTTAAAATCAACCATGAATTCAAAAACGTAGTTGTTTCACACAAAGCATTGATCGAAGCTGATATCGAAGAACAGAAAAAAGAAATCATCGGTCAGTTAGAAAAAGGTCAAGTATTAGAAGGTGTTGTTAAAAACATCACTTCTTACGGTGTATTCATCGACTTAGGAGGTGTTGACGGATTAATCCACATCACTGACTTGTCTTGGTCAAGAATCAACCACCCATCTGAAGTATTAGAATTAGACCAAAAATTGAACGTGGTAATCTTAGATTTCGATGACGAGAAAACACGTATCCAATTAGGTTTAAAACAATTAAACGCTCATCCTTGGGACGCTTTAGATGCTGACTTGAAAGTTGGCGACAAAGTAAAAGGAAAAGTAGTTGTTTTGGCTGACTACGGTGCATTCATCGAAGTTAACGAAGGCGTAGAAGGTCTAATCCACGTTTCAGAAATGTCTTGGTCAACACACTTGCGTTCTGCTCAAGATTTTGTAAATGTAGGTGACGAAGTAGAAGCTGTAATCCTTACTTTAGACAGAGAAGAAAGAAAAATGTCATTAGGTATCAAACAATTGACTCCTGATCCATGGACTGACATCACTGCCAAATACCCTGTAGGTTCTAAACACACTGGTACAGTTCGTAATTTCACAAACTTCGGTGTATTCGTAGAATTAGAAGAAGGTATCGACGGATTGGTTTACATCTCTGATTTATCTTGGACTAAAAAAGTAAAACACCCATCAGAAGTAGTTAACGTTGGCGACAAATTAGATGTTATCGTTCTTGAACTTGACGTTGAAGGAAGAAAATTATCTTTAGGTCACAAACAAACAACAGCAAACCCTTGGGATAAATACGAAGAAGAATTTGGTGTAGGTACTGTACACAACGCTACTTTAGAAGATGTTAACGACAAAGGAGCTACCATTCCTTTCAACGAAGACATCGTAGCTTTCATACCTTCTCGTCTTTTAGAAAAAGAAGATGGTAAGAAGTTGAAAAAAGGAGACAACGCAGATTTTAAAGTAATCGAATTCAACAAAGAATTCAAACGTGTTGTTGCTTCTCACACAGCTACTTTCCGCGAAGAAGAAGAGAAAAATGCTAAGCAAGCCGCTGAAAAAGCCGCAAACACACAAGCAGAAAAAACTACTTTAGGTGATTTGGATGCTTTAGCTGAATTGAAAGCAAAAATGGACGGAGAGAAATAATCAATATATTTTTCAAATACTTAACCCTCAAACCTATTAGGTTTGAGGGTTATTTTTTTCATACAACTATCTGGCAATTTTGCGATAACACAAAAAATACAGTTTCCACATTGCCAGCTCAAAAAAGTTGTTTATTTTTGCAAGCCCTAAGAAATGTCTTAGGACAGGAATGTTTAATTAAATAATAGTAAAAAAGTGGAAAGTTTAAGTTACAAAACCCCATCACTGAACAATGCAAGCGTGGACAAGCA
>DATGOD010000083.1:0-18529 GCA_035306305.1 Flavobacterium sp. | reverse complement strand
AAATGCATAACTATGTGATAAACGAAAGTGATGCTGTCATAGAAAATTTAAAATTTAGATTAGAAGAAGTAGATTTACCTTTCGGCTGGTCTCTTCATGGTTTTTGTAATAATATTACCTGTTTTGTAGATCAAATACCTGGCTGGGTTGCTAATAATACAGGAGGACCTTTTGCCCCAATTGAGGTTGGAGATGAATCTCTAGTTGAACCTCGTATTTATGTGCCAGAATATGCAGATGATGGCATAGGAACTATTAGAGTCAAAATAATACATTATTCAGATGCAGAAGAAACAGATGTTATTCAACAGGAAACTGCTACATTTATTTTGAGAAAAGGCAACGCAGGCGTAGAAATCATCGATATAAAAGACGAGCGAGTAGCTGTGTACCCTAATCCTGGGAAAGAGCAATTGTTTCTTTATACAGATTTGAGCTTAGATGCACGTAGTTTTCAAGTATTCGATTTGATGGGACGAATTGTATTGAGTGGAGATATTAATGATGAAACAACAAATATCGACGCATCAACTCTTCAAACAGGTCATTATCTCATTAAAGTTCTTGATAGTAAATCAAACAGTATTACAACGAGAAAATGGATGAAAAATTAATACTTTACTCACTAATTTAATAAGTAACCGCCTCACATTTGAGGCGGTTTTTATTATCCGTGAATCCAATCTTCTCTGTCCAAACTTCGGTACTGAATCGCCTCGGCAATATGATTAGATTGTATATGTGTAGCATTGTCCAAATCGGCAATCGTTCGCGACACTTTCAAAATTCTATCATAAGCCCGAGCAGACAAATTGAGTCTTTCCATCGCATTTTTGAGCAATTGTAAAGATGTTTCATCAGGACTACAATGTTGTTTAATCAGTTTTGAACTCATCTGTGCATTGTAGTGAATACCTTCAAAATCCTTAAACCGCTCTGATTGGATTTTTCTCGCAGCTATCACTCTTTTTCTGATGTCTTCACTTTTTTCAGCCATAGTGCGATCGGCTAATTTTTCAAAAGGTACCGGATTAACTTCGATGTGAATATCAATTCTGTCCAATAACGGTCCCGAAATTTTATTGAGATAACGAGCCATTTCTTGCGGAGTTGATGACACAGGAGATGTTCCGTCGTTAAAATATCCACTTGGCGAAGGATTCATACTCGCTACCAACATAAAAGAGGAAGGATATGACACGGTGAATTTAGCTCTGGAAATGGTTACTTCTCTATCTTCGAGCGGTTGTCGCATCACTTCCAAAACTTCGCGTTTAAATTCGGGCAATTCATCCAAAAACAAAACGCCATTGTGTGCCAATGAAATTTCTCCCGGTTGCGGATAACTTCCGCCACCAACCAACGAAACACTCGATGCGGTGTGATGCGGACTGCGAAATGGTCTTTTTCGGATTAAACCAACGTGGGCAGCTTTTCCTACTACGCTATGGATTTTGGTGGTTTCCAAAGCTTCATCCAAAGTCATTGGAGGTAAAATACTTGGCAACCGTTTTGCGAGCATAGTTTTTCCTGAACCCGGAGGACCAATCAACAAAATATTATGTCCGCCGGCAGCAGCAATTTCCATCGCACGTTTAATACTTTCTTGCCCTTTAACTTCCGAGAAATCAGCAGAAAAAACATCATTTTCGCTTGCAAAAAGCTCGTTTTCATCGAGTATCGTGGGTTCAATTTGATTTTGCCCTTCGATATGTTCAATCAATTGTTTGATATTCTCAATGCCAAAAACAGCTATGCCATCAACTACAGCAGCTTCTTTCTCATTGATTTTGGGAACAAATATTCTTTGAAAACCTTCTTTCTTCGCTTCGATAGCGATGGGTAAAGCTCCTTTGATGGGTTGTACACTTCCGTCAAGCGAAAGTTCGCCCATAATCACACAGTCATCAAAATTTTGTTCTTTGATTTGACCCGAAGCTGCCAAAATTCCCATAGCAATAGGCAAATCGTAAGCAGAACCTTCTTTTCGCATATCGGCAGGTGCCATGTTGATGGTAATCCTTTTCCCGGGAAGATTAAAACCTATATTTGACAAAGCAGCGGCAATTCGATAACTGCTTTCTTTTACGGCATTGTCAGGCAAACCAACTAAGTGGTAACCAACGCCTTTGTCTATATTAACTTCTATGGTAATCGTTGTTGCATGAATGCCAAAAACAGCACTTCCGAATATCTTTACAAGCATAACAATAAATATCTTTTTGTCTAAAATAAGATTTTTTTTTGAAAGAAATGCTTTTTTTTGTTTTTATAATCAAACGACAAATGAATGCTAAAATTTCTATTTTTATGATGATGATGACTCTTCAGCTTATAGATATTTCATATATTTGAAACAAAAACTTTTATGCGTAAAAGAAGCTTTCTATTATATACGTTGGCGGCTTTGGGCTCATGCCAATTGTTTGCCCAGCAATCCATAGGATTTACTCATGCCAACACAGATTTTGAAAAAGCAGTTGCCTTATTTAATGAAGAACAATACGCCGCTGCACAAAATTTATTTGACCAAATTAACAACCGTGAAATTTCGCAAGAAATGCAGGCCGATTGTGCTTATTATATCGCTTTCTGTGCCGTATCGCTCAATCAAGAAAGTGCGGCAGAAAAAGTGAATCTGTTTGTGGACAATTTCCCGACGAGTGCCAAGCAACCTCAGGCATATATGGCAATCAGTAATTTTTATTTTAAACAAGGAGATTATCAACAAGCATTGAACTATGCTGATCGTGTCAATGAAAATATGGTATCTGAACAAAATCAAGAAAGACTATATTTTAATAAAGCGTATGCTTATTTTGACAACAAAAATTATAGTCGGGCAAAGACTTATTTTGATAAAATCAAAGATTCGGAATATTTTGGAGAACAAGCCAAATACTATATTGGATATATGGCTTATTTGAAAGACGATTACCAAACTGCTCAAGATTTATTTAACGAAGTAGGAGAGAAGGATAAGTATGCAGAGAAATTAGGTTATTATCAGGCTGATATGAATTTCAAAGCAGGTGCTTTTGAAAAAGCTATCGAAGAAGGTTTGGCACAAATCAACAAATCAACTCCGGAAGAACAATCTGAATTAAATAAAATTATCGGAGAAAGTTATTTCAATCTAAAAAAATACGACGAAGCGTTACCTTATTTATTGGCTTATCAAGGAAAAGATGGCAAATGGAGCAATACCGATTTTTACCAATTGGGATATGTTTATTATCAGCAAAAAGATTACCAAAAAGCGATAAACGAGTTTAATAAAATCATTGGCGGAACTGATGCTGTAGCACAAAATGCTTATTATCATTTGGGAGAAAGTTATTTGATTTCCGGGCAAAAACCACAGGCTTTAAATGCTTTTAAAAATGCTTCTGAAATGTTATTTAGCCCCCAAATTGCGGAAGATGCTTATTTTAATTATGCTAAGCTGAGTTACGAAATCGGTAATCCTTACCAAAGCGTTCCGGAAGTGCTAACTAATTTCTTGACGGCTTATCCTAATTCGGTCAATACATCCGAAATCAATGATTTGTTGATTGATGCATACATTTCCTCAAAAAATTATGAAGCTGCTTTACACTTATTAGAAGAAAGCAAAACACCATCGCACCGAGCTGCTTATCAAAAAGTGACCTTTTATAGAGGATTAGAATTATATAACGAAGGTAAATATTTGTCGGCTTTGAACCTATTTCAGAAATCTATTGCAGAACGTTCAGACCACAAAATGCTGGCAAGAGCAACTTATTGGCAAGCAGAAGCCGATTATGCTTTGAATAAATACCAAGATGCTTACAGAAATTTCGTTACATTTCGAGACCAATTGCATGCCGACAAAACTCCAGAATATAAAAATATTCAATACAGCTTGGGATATGCTGCCTTTAAATTGAAAAATTTTGAACAAGCTGCCAAACATTTTTCTGCTTATGTAAATCAATCCACATCGGGCGAGAAAAAAACAGATGCTTATTTGAGACTGGCAGACAGTGAATTTATGAGCGGTAAATATTGGGCGGCGGCAGAAGCGTATAATCACGTTATGACAAGCAATTCTTCAGATAAAGATTATGCCGAATTTCAGAAAGCTATCACTTATGGATTGGTAGGCGAGAAGGCAAAGATGGAAAAAGCCTTGCAAGATTTGATTGCTAATAAACCACAATCTAATTATGCCGATGATGCTTTGTACGAATTAGGAAGTATGTATGCCAACAACAACCAAAATCAGTCGGCGATACAAACATTAGACAAATTGGTTAATCAATATGCATCGAGTCCGTTTGTTGCCAAAGCTATTTTGCGACAAGGTTTGGTTTTTTATAATGACCGGAAAAATAATGAGGCTTTGCAGAAATATAAACAAGTCGTAAATGATTTTCCGGGAACAAATGATGCGGTGGAAGCAGTGCAAAATGCACGAATTATTTATCGAGAAACCGGTCGCACCGACGAATTTGCTAATTGGGTCAAAGACATTGATTTTGTGGATATTTCACAAACAGAACTCGATAACGACAGTTATCAAGCAGCAGAACAAAAATTGGCTCAGCAAGAAAATCAGCAAGCGATTACGTTTTTCAATAATTATTTGAAAAATTATCCAAACGGAATTCATGCACTCAAAGCACATTTTAATTTGGCAGAATTGTATTTTGTTGAAAATAAGCAAAATGAAGCGATTCCGCATTACAATAAAGTAACGGAAACTGCTCAAAATGAATATACAGAAACCGCTTGGATGAAACTGGCAACCATTTATTTGCAACAAAATAAAAAAGAGGATGCTATTCGTACTTTGCAACAATTAGAAAATATTGCCGGTAACGAACAAAACAAAATTTTTGCTCAAGCCAATTTGATGAAATTGTTTGAAGAGACCAACAAGCAACAACAAGCCATTGCTTATGCAGATAAAGTCATCAAAAATAACAAATCAGACAATCAAATGGTTTTGGACGCGAAAATCATTTTGGCAAGACAAGCATTTAAAAATGATAATCACGAAGAAGCTCAACGCTTGTTTACCGAAATTCAAAAAGATGCACAAGGAGCGTTGGCAGCCGAAACTTTGTATTATGAGGCTTATTACAAAAACAAATCCGGACAGTTTGAAGCCTCCAATCAGGTTGTGCAAAAATTAGCCAAAGATTATTCGGCCCATAAATATTATGGAGCAAAAGGCTTGATTTTGATGGCGAAAAATTATTACGGATTGAAAGACAGCTATCAAGCTACCTATATTTTGGAAAATGTCATTACCAATTTTAACCAATATTCAGACGTGGTCAGCGAAGCTCAAATTGAGTTAGACAAAATTAAAACGGAAGAAACCAAAAGAAATTCATCCATTCAAAACTAATAAGTGATAATGAACAAACGAACATATATATCCTATTTTTTGATATTGGCAGGCTTTACCTTGTCTGCACAGGAAAAAGACCAAGATAATATCGGAACAGAAACCGTAACCGTAACTTCGGCTTATCGAGCTCAGGTTAATGATGCGTTCAAAATTCAAGAACGACCAGATTTGAACGATGAAGATAATCAGCAAAAAATCGATATTGATTATCAAATCAACTCGGTTCCGGTAGCTTCTACTTTTCAACCCGAAAAAGGACAAGCTGCCAAAGTCGATGAAGATAGTTTGAAAACCATTTATAATAATCATATTTGGCTTAGAGGCGGAAATTATTCCACTTTTGAAGGCGAATTGTCTATTACGGAACAAGTAAGTCCAAATTTGTATTTGGGTGGAAATCTCTCTCATTTGTCTTCTTATGGAGATATTGAAGGCGTTGAATACGACAATGAAATGAGCCGTTCTAACCTTAATTTTTATTTAGGAAACCAAGGCGAAAAAAACACTTGGAAATTAGGTTTTGGCACTTATAGAAATATGCAAAATTGGTACGGAATTTCAGATGACGCACTTGGATTTTATCCACAAAACCAATTACAAGATATTGATTTACAGCAAATTCATACCGGAATTTATGCAAATGGATTATTCGAAAGTTATCATGGTATTCTGGAATCGGTAAGAGCAAAATATCAATATTTTTCGGATGATTTTGACGGTAAAGAACACCAAATCAACATTCGTCCAGATTTGCGTTTTGATATAGCAAATGTCAAGGCTCGTCTTGGACTTTTTGCGGATTATGTGGGGACAGAGTCGGATGATTACGGAACCAAAATGAATTATAAAAATACGGTTTTTGGTGCTGAACCAAGTGTGAAGTTTCACGACGATACCTATTCAATCGAACTCGGTTTGGGATTAGGAACCATCAATAGCGAGATAAATAGCAAGTCGGATAATCGGTTTGTGGTTTACCCAAAAGTCGCTTTACATGTAGATGTGGTCAAAGATATAGTGATGTTTTACGGAGGAGTTGATGGAGGCGTTCGTCAAAATTCGTATGCAAATTTGGCTAAAGATAATCCGTTTGTAGCACCGGTATTAGAGATAAAACCTACATTTACACAATATAATGCTTATGTGGGAATGAAAGGAAAACTCTACCACAACGTAGCGTATAACATCAAAGCATCATATAAAACTGAAGATGACAAGCAGCTTTTCGTGAGTAATCCAATGAGAAGTAATCCGAACAATTTAGCTTATGGATTTGGCAATTCATTCGGCATAGAATATGATATTGTTTCGACTTTTACCGCTTATGGAGAGTTGAATCTGGAGTTTTTTGACGATGTGAGCATTAATTTGTCAGGAGAATATAACAGTTATGATACCAAGAATTTAACTTATGCTTACAATCTGCCTGAAACAAAATTAGGAGCAGATGTACGCATAGATTTCACGCCAAAATGGTTTGCTGGAATTCAAGGTTATTGGATTGGAAGTCGTTACGACAGAGATATTGATAATATAGACACCGCAGTAGAACTGGATTCGTTTGTGGATATGAACGCTTATTTGGGCTATAGGCCAACAGAAAAATGGACTGTTTTTGCTAAAGCCAATAACCTGTTTAATAGCGATTATAATTATTGGCAGAATTATCCGGTACAAGGTTTTCAAGTTTCGGCAGGAGCTATGTATAAATTTAATTTTTAACAATTTATATACCGATACAAAACCACACAAAGTTGTTGATTTTGTGTGGTTTTTTGTTTAACAAAACAGTAAAAAAAATGGAAAAGCAGGTTTTAGATTTCTTAAAAGATTTGGCAAAAAACAATAATCGCGAATGGTTTGCTATAAACAAAGAAAACTTTGAAAAAGCCAAAGAAAATGCTTGGCAAGATTTTAATTCGATATATGAAAAATTAGCACAAAACGATGTTTTAGAACCGATGAAAATGTACCGAATTTATCGGGATATTCGTTTTTCTGCGGATAAAACACCTTATAAAAAGCATTTTGCGATGTACACTGGGCGACAAAAACCTGATTATCGAGGTGGATATTATTTGCATATCGAACCCGGAAATTCTTTTATTGGCGTAGGATTTTTCAATCCAAATAAAGAAGATTTGTTGCGAATCAGAAAAGAAATCGAAATAGACAACGAATTGGAAGAAGTTTTGCACGCTGAAGAAATAAAAAATACGTTTGGCAATTTGGTTGGCGACGAATTGAAAACCGCTCCAAAAGGTTTCGACAAAAACCATGAGCGGATTCATTTAATCAGAAAAAAGCAGTTTTTGCTGATGCATCAATTCAAAGATTCGGAAGTTTTAAGTGAAAATTTTATGGATAATGCAGCGGCAATTTTTCAAAAATCAAAACCTTTTGTTGATTATATGACCGATGTTTTATTGACCGATTTGAATGGAGAAAGAGTTTGATTATAATTTTAAGAATTATAATATTTATAAACAAGTATCGTTATTTGTATATATTAAATTTCATACAATGGGCGAACCTCAAAATGCAACACCAAAATCGACACATTTTTTTTCGCTTTTTACGATAGTCTATTTCTGTTTATACATTTTTCCATTTCCGTTAGAGAGCGTTCCGTTTGTAGGAAGTATCTTTAAATATTACACCAAAGCTTTTGATTGGTTAGTTGTTTGGACAGGTAAAAACATATTTGGTTTAGAACATATCGAAAAAATCAAAATGACTGGAAGTGGCGATACCACATTTGATTTCTTTCGTTTGTTTACGCTTATTGTTTTGGCTGTTTTTGTAACAGGATTACTTTTCAAAAGCAAAATTGATAAACAAAAAATTATTGTTTTTGGCAGAACTTATGCTCGTTATTTTTTGGCTTTTATGTTGCTAAGTTATGGTTTTTCTAAATTTTTTGAAGGACAATTTCCTTATCCAAGTTTAGAAAGATTAGACCAAAAAATCGGAGATTCTTCGCCGATGGGATTATTGTGGACTTTTATGGGATATTCTAAAAGTTACGCAGCTTTTGGCGGTTTATGTCAGGTCTCCGCTGGTTTTTTGCTCTTTTTCAGACGCACTTCGGTTATCGGTAGTTTGATGGCTTTGGCTGTGATGACCAATGTGGTGGTCTTGAATTTTTCGTATGATGTTCCGGTAAAACTTTTTTCGACGCATTTGGTTTTGATGGCTTTGCTGATTCTTGCTCCCAATCTGAAAAATTTGTTTGGATTACTTTTTCAGCACAAAAATAGCAAACTTGTTTCGGAACAATCTTTAATCAAAAAGAAGAATTTGAAATATGTGGTACTTTCCTTGAAATTTATAGCCATTGCAGGATGTGTTTTACTGTTTCTTATGATTCAAATTCGTTCTTTTATCAACAAACCATCAAATCATTTACAAGCAATATATTATCCTAAAAAATCATTGGCAGCTAAAGATATTTCTTGGGAAAAATTAATCATCGGAAACCGATATGTTACCGTTTTTTACGATACAAAAAATTATGAAGATTTTGATACAGAAATAGATACCACACAACAAATCATTCAGTTAAAATCACAATCAGATACATTGATTGTTCATACATTAAAATATCGTTTTTCTGATGACGATAAAACCATGTATTTATCAGGACTTTTTAAAACAGACAGTATTTCTGCCCAATTTGACGCAAAACGAAAAGAAGATTTTGAATTGGTAAAACGTTCATTTAATTGGATTAACGAATATCCATATAATAGATAGTTAAGTTTTCTTCCACAAATATTTTTCAAAACAAACTATTGCAATTATCAATCAGAATAATTAACTTTAGTGGTTATAAATACATTGCTTATGAATATGACCGCTGAAGACATAGAAAAAGAAAACAAAGCCATTGCTCAAGAATACAAAGAGTTGCTGAGAATCAGTTATCAAACGCTGAATGACGACGAAAAAAAACTGATTCGGAAAGCTTTTGACGTGGCTGTAGAAGCACATAAAGACCAACGCAGAAAATCGGGCGAAGCATACATTTTTCATCCGATAGCTGTCGCCAAAATTGTTGCTTCAGAAATTGGTTTGGGACCAACTTCGATTGCTTCCGCTCTTTTACACGATGTGGTAGAAGACACCGATATTACTGTCGAACAAATCGAAGAAATGTTTAATCCGAAAATTGCTCAAATCGTTGCTGGATTAACCAAAATATCGAGAATGGAACCTGATCCGGATATTTCGCTTCAGGCTGAAAACTATCGAAAAATGTTGCTAACCCTGCACGATGATGTTCGCGTGATTTTGATTAAAATCGCAGATAGATTGCACAATATGCAAACGATGGCGAGCATGGCAGCTTACAAACAAGCCAAAATCGCTTCCGAAACTTTGTATATTTATGCACCATTAGCTCATCGATTAGGATTGTTTAATATCAAAACCAAGCTGGAAGACTTGGGTTTAAAATATACCGAACCAGAAGTTTATCAAGATATTTTGAGCAAAATAAAAGAATCGAAAGAAGAACAAGATGCCTATATCAAACTGATTTCGGATGTTTTAGGAGAAGCTTTAGCTAAAGAAAATATCAATTATAGCATCAAAGGTCGGTCTAAATCCATCTATTCTATTTATCGTAAGATGAAGGTACAAGGCGTAACCTTTGACGAAGTTTATGACAAATTTGCTTTGCGGATTGTTTATGAATCCGACCAGCAAAATGAAAAGTTTTTGGCTTGGAAGATATATTCTGTAGTTACAGATCATTACAGACCTTCGCCAAACCGATTGCGAGATTGGATTTCATCACCAAAATCTACAGGTTACGAAGCTTTGCACATTACCGTTATGGGGCCAAAAGGTCGTTGGGTAGAAGTGCAAATACGCAGCGAACGCATGAATGAAATTGCTGAAAAAGGTTATGCCGCACATTATAAGTATAAACAAGGAATTAGCGAAGAAAACAGTTTGGATATTTGGTTGAACTATCTGCGGGAAGCATTGGAAAATTCTTCTGAAAATGCGGTGGATTTTGTCGAGGATTTCAAATTGAATTTTTATGCCAAAGAAATTTATGTTTTTACTCCAAAAGGCGAAATCAAATCGTTGCCTAAAGGTGCGACTGCCTTAGATTTTGCTTTCAGCGTACATTCAGAAGTCGGAATAAAAACACGAGGAGCTAAAGTAAATGGAAAATTGGTGCCGCTCAATTATTTATTGAACAGTGGCGACCAAGTTGAAATCATCACATCGGTAAATCAAAAACCAAGTGCCCATTGGTTAGATTTTGTAACTACAGCAAGAGCCAGAAACAAAATTAAAAATGTACTTAACGAAGATATCAAGGTAAGAGCTGAAGAAGGCAAAGAAGTTTTGCAGCGTAAACTCAAGCATTTGAAAATCGATTGGTCAGAAAAAACGGTTAATGATTTGGTTAGCTATTTTAAAGAAAAAACAAGTCAAGATGTTTTTTACAAAGTAGGGACAGGAGCCATCGACAATCATCAACTCAAAGAATTTGCTAATCACAGAACCAGTAACTCGTTCTTCAATTTATTCCGAAAAACAATCCGAAAACCCGAACCAACAGCTAAACCAGAGGTTCAATTGGATTCGATTGTATTTGGCGAAGGCGAAGAAAAACTGGATTACACATTAGCAAAATGTTGTAATCCGATTCCGGGAGACGATGTATTTGGATTTGTAACAATTAATGAAGGAATTAAAGTACATAAGAAAAATTGTCCGAATGCTATTAGTTTGCGTTCCAACTATGCTTATCGCATCATGACCGCCAAATGGGTAGATTCGACTAACAAAGAATTTGATGTAACCTTGAAGATTTTTGGTATTGACGAATTAGGCTTAACAAATGAAATTACTAAAGTGATTTCTAACAACATGGCTATAAATATTAGAAGCATTTCTTTAAGTAGTGAAGCCGGTGTTTTTAAAGGCGAAATCAAAGTAAGTGTGCCTAATAATCATGTTCTGCAAAAACTAATTAATAATATCAAATCAGTAAACGGTGTAGATAAAGTAACCCGAATGCAAGCATCTTAATTGGATAAACTAAGTGATAAAACAATATTTTACGCTATATTTGCAACGCTCATAACTCATATTATGGAAGTAGATAAAAATCAGGAAATTGTAAAAAATGTTTTCACCAAATATTTGGAAGAAAAAGGACATCGTAAAACACCCGAACGATATGCCATTTTGCAAGAAATATATGAAAACGACGAACATTTTGATATCGAATCATTGTATATCAAAATGAAAAATAAAAACTACCGTGTTAGTCGGGCAACATTGTACAATACGATTGAACTTTTGCTCGAATGTGGATTGGTGCGTCGGCATCAGTTTGGACAAAATCAAGCACATTACGAAAAATCATATTT
The DNA here is from genome assembly GCA_035306305.1 of Flavobacterium sp. Taxonomy (GTDB): domain Bacteria; phylum Bacteroidota; class Bacteroidia; order Flavobacteriales; family Flavobacteriaceae; genus Flavobacterium. Next base: position 6,748 of record DATGOD010000083.1, on the reverse strand, counting down.
CGACAAACAGCACGACCACATTATTCTTACTGATACTGGAGAGGTAATTGAGTTTTGCGACCCAAGAATACAAACCATCAAACAGACTATCGAAGAAATATTCGGGATAAAAATTAACAACCATTCCTTGTATTTTTACGGAACAAAAACAACAGACGATAATTCAGAAACAAACAATTAAAACGATTAATAATATTTAATTATGACAGTAGATTTACTGCTCGGTCTTCAATGGGGAGACGAAGGCAAAGGAAAAATTGTTGATGTACTTACTTCCAAATATGATATTATAGCCCGTTTTCAAGGCGGACCAAATGCAGGACACACCCTCGAATTTGATGGGATTAAACACGTATTGAGAACGATTCCTTCAGGAATATTTCACAAAAATGCGATTAATATCATCGGGAATGGCGTGGTCATGGATCCGGTGGTTTTCCAAAGCGAAATTCAAGGTTTGGAAAAATTTTCGATAAACATCAAAGATAAATTACTCATTTCGAGAAAAGCACATTTGATTTTGCCAACGCATCGTTTGTTGGATGCTGCTTCAGAAGCTTCAAAAGGTAAAGCCAAAATCGGTTCGACACTCAAAGGAATTGGACCAACATATATGGACAAAACCGGCAGAAACGGATTGAGAGTAGGAGATATCGAATTGAGCGATTTCAAAGAAAGATACAGCGCTTTGGCAGAAAAACATATCGAAATGATTGATTTCTACAAAGTGGATATTCAATATAATTTGGCAGAATTGGAAGAAGAATTTTTCCAAGCGATTGAAAGTTTGAAAAAACTGACTTTTATCGATTCTGAAGATTATTTAAACCAAGCGTTGAAAGACGGAAAAAGTATTTTGGCAGAAGGAGCACAAGGATCTTTGCTGGATATTGATTTCGGAACTTATCCGTTTGTTACATCATCGACCACAACAGCGGCGGGAGCTTGCACCGGGTTAGGAATTGCACCAAACAAAGTCAAAGAAGTATTCGGGATTTTTAAAGCTTACACTACGCGAGTGGGTTCAGGACCTTTTCCAACAGAATTAAATGACGAAACCGGAGCAAAAATGGCAAAATTGGGTAACGAATTTGGCTCAGTTACCGGACGTGCCAGAAGATGTGGCTGGTTAGATTTGGTTGCATTGAAATATGCTGTTCAAGTGAATGGCGTTACCGAATTATATATGATGAAAGGCGATGTACTTTCTGGTTTTGATAAGCTAAAAGTTTGTACAGCATACAATTACAAAGGAGAAAAAATCGACCATTTGCCATTTAATATCGAAGAAGAGAATGTAACGCCAATTTATGAAGAACTCAAAGGTTGGAACGCCGATTTGACCGGAATGCAATCCTACGAACAATTCCCGGAAGAACTGAAAACATACATCACTTTTATTGAAAATCAAGTGGGCGTGCCGGTAAAAATTGTATCGGTTGGTCCGGACAGAAAACAAACTATCGTCAGATAGTAAACGTTGATTTTTACATACAAAACCGTTTCTATAGCTTTACAGAGACGGTTTTTTGTGCAAAACAATTATTAGTAACTTAAAAATTATAGCTAAATTTACCCCAAATCCTCTTTCTTCCAGCCAAATAAAAATCCGAGTCGCATTCGGATAAGCATCTTTTTGACAAACTGCGAAAAGAATTTGTATTGCCCAAAAATACTTCCAATAACGATAAGTAAAACTTTATATACCGGCAAAATCAATAATATAGACAAAGGCCAATAAACAAAAGGATTCATAGTCGTTTTGTCGATACCAATATAAGCCAAAATCGGGCGAGTAATCCAAGCCGAAGTACTTCCTGTGATTGCAAAAACAACAATGATAATAACTAATTGAAAATTAGATTTTAATCCCCATTTTTGTTTTAAATTAGCCATACGTTTTGTGTAGTTTGATTACAATCGCCAAAGTTAATCAAAAATACAGAGAAACAAATTATTATTACCAATGAGGTAGTTGGCAAAAAATAAGGCAGAAACTTTTTTATTTCTTATTTTTGTACAAAATCATTATCTATGCTGATATTAGGAATTGCCGGTGGCACTGGTTGCGGAAAGACAACTGTGGTCAATCAGATAATCAAAGAGTTACCTGAAGATGAAATAGGAATTATCTCACAAGATTCATATTATAAAGCCAATGATCATTTGAGTTTTGAAGAACGTGAATTGATTAATTTTGACCACCCTCGTTCAATTGATTTCGAATTATTGACACAACATTTAAAAGAATTAAAAACCGGCAAAAGCATCAATCAGCCCGTGTATTCGTTTGTTCATCACAACAGAACAGGCGATTATATATCGACACATCCGCGTAAAGTCATGATTGTAGAAGGTATTTTGATTTTTACCAATCCGGAATTACGTGATTTATTTGACATAAAAATATTTGTTCATGCCGATGCCGATGAAAGGCTCATTCGCAGACTACGCAGAGATATTGCCGAACGTGGCCGTGATATGGACGAAGTTCTGACAAGATACCAAAATACATTGAAACCGATGCACGAACAATTTATCGAACCAACGAAAACATTCGCAGACATTATTATTCCTAATGATAGATATAATACCGTGGCTTCAGATATCGTGCGAACGGTAATTAAGCAAACAATAATAGAAAAACGATGAAAGAAAAATATGCACATTTGATACAAAAATACCCATTTCTCAAATGGTTTACCAATCGATTTGTTTTGGTAACGATTTTCTTTGCCGTTTGGTTAATATTTTTTGATACTTACTCCTATTTCGATCACAGCGAAATTAATGAAGAAATAGGAAAATTAGAAAGTCAAAAAGAGTTTTATCTCTCTGAAATAGAAAAAGATAAAAAATCGCTCCAAAAATTAAACCGTAAAGAAGAACTAGAAAAATTTGCGAGAGAACAATATTATATGAAGCGAGAAAATGAAGACGTTTTTATCATTGAAATAGATTCGATAAAGGCTGAATAAAATATATTCCTATGAGAAAATTATTTAAAGATTTTGAAAAAATAAGTTCCAAACAGTGGAAAAACCAAATTCAGTACGAACTGAAAGGTGCCGATTATAACGAAACGCTGATTTGGGAAAGTTTAGAAGGTATCAAAGTAAAACCGTTTTACCACAACGACGAAGATTTTGTAACCAACAACGTAATCACTCAAAATACCGAATTTGCGATTTTGCAGGAAATTTATGTGCACGATTTTGAAAAATCCATCAACAAAGCCAACGAATTGCTGAAACGCGGCGCAGAAAGTATTCGTTTCATCTTTCCAACCAAGGAAATTGATGCGGTTACTTTGCTTAATTCTGTCGAAAATCCGAAAGCAGTTTACTTGAAATTGTTGTTTTTGGACGAAGAGACCGTGGCAAAAATCAATACCGAAGCTGGAAAATTATCGTTTGAAGTTTTTGTTTTAATCGACCCGATTCATCAATTGCTTTTCGATGGAAATTTCTTTAAAGACGGTACTTCCGATTTTGAAACTTTGAACCGCATCAACAAAAATTCCGACAATATCAATTGGTTAACGGTAAATGCTTCAACCTATCAAAATGCCGGTGCCAATATGATTCAGCAGTTGGCATATACGTTGGCACACACAAATGAATATTTGAACCGCATTGAACATTTCGACAAAAACATCACGGTTGAAGTTGCCGTTGGCGGAAATTATTTCTTTGAAATTGCCAAATTGCGTGCGTTGCGAATGCTTTTGAACACCTTGGCAAACGAATATTCGGAACAAATCACGTTTCACATCATTGCCAAACCTACACGTCGCAATAAAACATTGTACGATTACAACGTGAATATGTTGCGCACCACCACCGAATGTATGAGTGCGATTTTGGGCGGTGCCAATGCGGTAGAAAATTTGGCTTACGATGCGTTATATCACAAAACGAACGAATTTGGCGACCGAATTGCCCGCAATCAGTTGTTGATTTTGAAAGAAGAAAGTTATTTCGACAAGACCAATAATCCGGCAGACGGAACGTATTATATCGAAAATCTGACCAAACAATTGGCAGAAAAAGCCTTGGATTTGTTTAAAGACATCGAGCAAAACGGCGGATTGATTTCGCAATTGATTGAAGGAACTATTCAACGAAAAATTACAGAAAGTGCCCAAAAAGAACAAGAATTGTTCAACAACGGAAAAGAAGTTTTGTTGGGAACCAATAAATATCCGAATCCACAAGACAGAATGAAACACGATTTGGAATTGTATCCGTTTGTGAAGCAAAATCCACGCAAAACGCTGATTACACCAATCATTGAAAAACGATTAGCCGAAAAATTGGAACAAGAACGGTTGGCGGAGGAGGAGTAATTTTAATAAAGGTAAACCATGGATAAGGAAATTTTAAAGGAAAAACAGCAAAGAATACTTAGTTTGGCAGGTAGTTTTTGTTCTCAAAAATTAGATGATGATTATTTTCAATTATCTGAAAAACTTATTAAAAAATTAGGACGTAAAAGAAACGTACCTTTTGCAACAGGAAAAGAAGAAATTTGGGCAGCAGCCGTGATTCACGCCTTAGGGACAATTAATTTTTTATTTGACAAATCTTTTGAACCTTACGTCTCGGTTGATGATATAAATACTTTTTTTGGCACAAAAAAATCAACAGTAGCAACGAAATCAAAACAAATACGAGAGTTATTAAAAATGACTCGTTTTGATAAAGAATTTTCAACACAAGCTATGGAAGAAGAAAATCCTTTTAATGATTTTGTTATGGTGAATAATATGTTTTATCCTTTAAGTGCACTACCGCAAGAATATCAAGAGATGGTAAAGCAAGCACGTAAAGAAGGAAAGGATATTACGTTTAATACCAAATTTTGATAAATATAAAAACAACAATCACATTAATAACGTCAAACAAACTTGAAACTTGAACCCAAAAACTAATTTTTGAGTATGGAAAAGAAAAACGAAATAAAATTATTTGAGGAAATGAAACCGTGATAAATATTCACGGTTTGAAAATGGAAGCCAAAGATGGTAAAATGAGAATGACCGATGTCGCTGATACAACTTTCATAAATTAAAAAGTAGTTTCTTCTTTAAATGCCAAAACAACATTAAAAGGAAAAGACACTCCAAAGCAATTAGGAAAAAATAATAAATAAAGATATACATTATATTAGTTTAATTCAATATAACATCGATTAAACAATGAGAAAAAACATACAACATATCACATTAGAAAGTCAAAAGTCGAAAGTTGAAAGTCAAAAAAACTTACAACCTGAAACTTTAAACCAAAACTTTCTAACCGCCGAAAACATCGAAGTAAAATCAACTTATTCCGAAGCCGATTTAGAAGGTTTGGAACAAATTGGTTTTGCTGCCGGATTTGCGCCCAATTTGCGCGGGCCATATTCCACCATGTACGTCCGTCGCCCATGGACCATTCGCCAATATGCGGGTTTTTCTACCGCCGAAGAAAGCAACGCTTTTTACCGCCGAAACTTGGCAGCCGGACAAAAAGGTCTTTCCGTAGCCTTTGATTTGGCAACGCACCGCGGATACGATTCTGATCACGAGCGTGTGGTGGGCGATGTAGGAAAAGCCGGTGTTGCCATTGATTCGGTGGAAGATATGAAAATTTTGTTCGATCAGATTCCGTTAGATGAAATGTCGGTTTCTATGACCATGAACGGTGCTGTGCTTCCTATTTTGGCGTTTTATATCGTGGCAGCAAAAGAACAAGGCGTTGATCAAAAATTGCTTTCCGGAACCATCCAAAACGATATTTTGAAAGAGTTTATGGTGCGGAATACCTATATTTATCCGCCCACGCCATCGATGAAAATCATTGCTGATATTTTTGAATATACCAGTAAAAATATGCCCAAATTTAACTCGATTTCCATTTCGGGCTATCACATGCAAGAAGCCGGAGCAACGGCAGATATTGAGTTGGCATACACACTTGCCGACGGTTTGGAATATATCAGAACCGGTTTGGCAGCCGGAATGAAAATTGATGAATTTGCACCGCGTTTGTCGTTTTTCTGGGCAATTGGAATGAATCATTTTATGGAAATCGCTAAAATGCGCGCCGGCAGAATGATTTGGGCAAAATTGCTGAAACAATTCAATCCCGAATCTCAAAAATCGTTGGCGTTGCGTACACACTGTCAAACTTCGGGGTGGAGTTTAACCGAACAAGATCCGTTTAATAATGTAGCTCGAACAGCGATTGAGGCTGCTGCTGCGGCATTTGGTGGAACGCAATCTTTACACACCAATGCTTTGGATGAGGCGATTGCTTTGCCAACCGATTTCTCGGCTCGCATTGCCCGAAATACACAGATTTTCTTACAAGAAGAAACTAAAATCACCAAAACGGTTGATCCGTGGGCAGGAAGTTATTACGTAGAAAACCTGACTGCTGAAATTGCTCAAAAAGCATGGAAATTGATCGAAGAAGTGGAATCTTATGGCGGAATGACCAAAGCGATTGAAGCCGGAATTCCGAAAATGCGTATCGAAGAAGCGGCAGCACGTAAACAAGCACGTATCGATTCGGGACAAGATACCATTGTGGGCGTAAACAAATATCGTTTAGAAAAAGAAGATCCGTTGCAAATTCTGGAAGTTGATAATCAGGTAGTTCGTCAACAACAAATCGAACGATTAAATACCATTAAAGCCACTCGTGATAACGATAAAGTAAAACAAAGTCTGGCAGCATTAACAAATGCAGCAAAGACGGGC
>DATGOD010000082.1:0-9683 GCA_035306305.1 Flavobacterium sp. | reverse complement strand
TTTGTGCCGGTTGTGGCAACCGATTGTTTAATTCTGACACCAAATTTGACGCTGGTTGCGGTTGGCCTTCTTTTGATCGAGCTATCGAAGGTTCGGTGGTGTATCATCGGGATTTGTCGCACGGCATGATTCGCATAGAAGTGACTTGTGCTCGTTGTGGCGGACATCTCGGACATGTGTTTGACGACGGCCCGAAAGAAACAACCGGACATCGATATTGCATGAATTCTGTTTCACTGAAATTTGTATCGGAGGGGAATAAATGAATTTAAATTTGATAAAATACAATTTCTTTATTTAGCGATGAGTGTATTTAGTTATCACATAGTAAAACTTTCTTTGTTTGATGCACTCAAAGCAATGTTTTTTCCGATAAAAGCCAAAAACATTGACGGATTGATTGATGCCGAAACAATGTCGGCAATGATTTTAGGTTCACCGATTTATTCTTTATCAAGAATTTTCAGCAAGCAAATTATCGTATTTGCTCAATGGGAAAACGAAACGGTAATTAATCAATTTTTAACGTCTAATAGTTTTGGAAAACAATTGGCAAAAGGCTGGCACATTAGATTATCATTTTTAAGACAATGGGGAACTATTTCGGGCTTTGAAATTCCAAAAACAGAAATCAAAATAGAAAGTGATAACGAACCTGTTGTTGCGGTTACGATAGCACGAATGAAATATACAGAAATACCGAGATTTATCCGATGGGGAAAACCGGTAGAAAAATTAGTTCGTGACCATTCCGGTACTACGTTTTCTCTAGCATCTATTCGTTATCCAAACATTATTTCTACTTTTTCGATTTGGAAAAACCAAAAAGAAATGACCGATATGGTATTTGGACATTCCAAAATGTCTCAGCCTAAAAGACACAGCAACGCGATGACAGAACGCATCCGAAAAGATTTTCATTTTGAATTTACAACCTTGCGTTTTAAACCAATTGCCGAATATGGTTCTTGGGATAATAACAGTACCTTTATTCCATCAAAAAATAAGAGTTGATGAACTGGGCGTTTACAATGCAAAAATTTCAAGATTGGGCTACGCAGCAATGGGTTATTCTTTGGGGACGAAAAATAAATCCTTTGGAACATTCGTGGCTTCTTGGTTCTTTTGGTGAATTGAATGGTATTGGCGAAGATTTTATTTATCAACTGGCTCAAAAAGAGCAATTGATTGTCGAAAGAAATGCAAGCGAAAAAGGCATTCTCGACACCATTCATTCACTTCACTTGCCCGAAAATGATTTAAACCAATTATCTAAAAAAGTTATTGATTTTTACGAACATACTTCTAATTACAACCTGAATTTTCAAGTAAAATGGAATCCTTTATTTAAACCTTTTGGCATTTTGGTAAACAAATTGTTCAGTAAGCGAATCAACCAATTAAATATTCCCACAAAAAACAAGGAGCAGTCTAAAGAATTAACAAGTGAAATCATTCAACTGATTAATCCAAACACAAACAAAGTACAATATACTGTTTGGTTGCGTAAGTTTAAAACATCTGGAAAAGTCGTTTATTCTGGGATTTATGAAACGTGTCAATTGCCGAGCGGAATCACTTGCGTAAAAGCGGTTTTTCCATTGCCTAAAGGCAACGCGACCGTGATTATGCAACCAAGTGTTACCTCAAATGGTGCATTGATTTTAAATTCTTCAGGCAAAAAGTTTGGCGATGCAGGATTTTATTTTCTACTCAGCGACTCAAAAGATAATTTCTGGGGACAATTCATTTCTTCGTTTACCGATAAATTAATCGTAAGCGATTCGGAAAAGTATTTAATAGCCCAACAATCCTTAAAACTTTGGAATTTCAAAGTAGCCGATTTCAATTACAAGATAAATTAATTAACTAATAAATCATTTTCACCTCTTTGAGTCCGTAGGTTTGTATTTTTCCGGATTCGTCTTCGAGTTGCAGAAAGCCGTCTCTTGTAGCTCCTCTGACAATTCCTGTAAAAACTTGTCCCTCTTTTTCAAATAGATTAGGTTGATTTTTTTTGTATAATTTATCGTGATATTCATTCCACCAAAAATCGATTTTCTGATTCGCTTCTGGTATATTTTTTTGGATATACTCCACTATTTTATTTAGCAATTCGTCTTTATCTATTTTTTTTTGATAAGCATGATACACCGACGAAGCTTGTGGCAAAGAAGAAAAATCAGTTTGATATAAATTCAGCCCAATTCCGATAATCATTTGGATTTCGCCTGTTGATTTAAATATATTTTCGATAAGTATGCCACCAATTTTTTTGTTATATGACAAAATGTCGTTTGGCCATTTGATAGCTAATCCGTCTAAATCATAACTTTCTAAAGTATATATAACAGCCAAAGCAGCCAACACATTAATTAAAAACACAGCCGACGAATCAATTTCTTTTCGACTAACTAAAACACTAAACAACAAACTCTTACCGCTTTCTGATTGCCAAATTTCGCCCATCTGTCCTTTCCCTTTTGTTTGATGTTCGGCGACAACTACGGTAAAATCAGGCAAAGAATATTGCTTAGACAAGTCTTTTAAATAATCGTTGGTGGACGGAATGGCATTGAGTTTGATTATATTCATCTATAAAATTTTAGTATCCGGTGCAAATTTAAGCCTTAAATGTACTATAGATTTAATACATTTGCATTTGATTCGCATAAAATATTTCAATGACACAAAAATTAGACAACGACAAACTGTTATCCCTTATCATCGAAGGCATAGAAAATGTAAAGGGAGAAAATATTTCCTTACTCGATTTGAGAGATATTGACAACACTCCCTGCGATTACTTTGTAATCTGCGACGGAAACTCCAATACCCAAGTAAATGCTATTTCGGGTTCTATACAAAAATCTGTATCTAAAGAATTACATGAAAAACCTTGGCACATCGAAGGTGCAGAACAAGCCACTTGGATTTTGATGGATTACATCAGTGTGGTCGTGCACATTTTCCAGAAAGAAACACGTGAATTCTATAATATTGAAGATTTATGGGGAGATGCCAAAACACTTCGTATATCTAACAGTTAATATATCAGCAAAAATATGTCAGCAATAAAAAACAACAAACCAAAATTCAGTCCTTGGTTAATATATCTCGGTGTTATTCTGATGATTGTAGGTTTTTACATATCAAGCGGAGGCTCATTAGGAGAAACCAAAGACATTTCGTTAGCCAAATTTTATGAATACCTCGACGAAGGACAAGTTGAAAAAGTAACTTTTAATCGCGAAACGGCAAAAATCTATCTTACCGACGATGCAGCCAAATTGCCTGAGCACGAAAAAAGCACAGCTCCAACCAGTTTTGCAGACCGATTCAATACCACCAAACGAGAAAACTATATTGTTAATATCGGAAATGGCGAATTGTTTCAGAAAAAACTTCAAGAAGCACAGCAAGAAAACTTAATTCAGGATTTCAAATCTGAGCAAGAAAGCAACTGGGGTGCCTACATATTCAATTTCTTACCGTTTATCTTAATCATTTTCTTTTGGATTTATATGATGCGAAGAATGATGGGCGGCGGAAGTGGCGGAAGTGGCGGCGGTGGCGGTCAGATTTTCAGTATCGGAAAATCCAAAGCCAAACTTTTTGACGAAAAAAACAACGTAAAAGTTACCTTTGACGATGTTGCCGGATTGGAAGGTGCGAAAGAAGAAATACAAGAAATCGTAGAATTCCTGAAAAATCCTGAAAAATACACTTCTATCGGAGGTAAAATTCCGAAAGGTGCTTTGCTTGTTGGTCCTCCAGGAACCGGGAAAACATTGTTAGCCAAAGCTGTTGCCGGCGAAGCCAAAGTACCGTTTTTCTCTTTATCCGGATCAGATTTCGTAGAAATGTTTGTTGGTGTTGGTGCATCGAGAGTTAGAGATTTGTTCAAACAAGCCAAAGACAAATCACCTGCTATTATTTTTATTGACGAAATCGATGCGATTGGACGAGCAAGAGGAAAATCTAATTTCTCTGGTGCAAATGATGAACGAGAAAACACACTTAACCAACTTCTGACTGAGATGGACGGATTTGGTTCAAACACCAACGTAATTGTTTTGGCAGCGACCAACCGTGCGGAAATATTAGACAAAGCCTTAATGAGAGCCGGACGTTTTGACCGTCAAATCCACGTTGATTTACCGGATGTCAGAGAACGTAAGCAAATCTTTGAAGTACATTTGAAGAAAATTAAAAAAGTAGCTGATTTAGATGTTGAATTTTTGTCCAAACAAACGCCAGGTTTCTCTGGAGCAGATATTGCCAACGTTTGTAACGAAGCCGCTTTAACTGCTGCCCGAAAAGGCAAAAAAGAAGTCGATAAACAAGATTTTCTCGATGCAGTGGATAGAATTATCGGTGGTTTGGAAAAGAAAAACAAAATTATCACACCAGAAGAAAAATATGCTATCGCCATTCACGAAGCTGGGCATGCTACCGTTTCTTGGCTCACAGAACACGCAGCTCCATTGGTTAAAGTTACTATTGTTCCGAGAGGAATAAGTTTGGGAGCAGCTTGGTATTTGCCAGAAGAAAGACAAATTGTCAGAACAGAGCAAATGTTGGACGAAATGTGTGCAACCATGGGCGGACGTGCAGCAGAAAAAGTTATTTTCAATAAAATATCAACTGGTGCGTTGAGCGACTTAGAAAAAGTGACCAAACAAGCACGAGCTATGGTAACCGTATATGGATTGAATGAAGAATTGGGTAATATCACTTACTATGATTCGAGCGGACAAAGTGAGTATAATTTCTCTAAACCATATTCAGAAGATACTGCTCAAAAAATTGACAAAGAAATATCAAAACTCATTGAAAATCAATACAACAGAGCCATTGATATTCTAACTCAAAACAAAGAAAAACTCACTCAGTTAGCTGATTTGTTGGTAGAAAAAGAAGTTATCTTCCGAGAAGATTTGGAAAATATTTTTGGCAAAAGACCTTTTGACAAACCAGAAGATAACATACAAACAGCCGAAACAATAGCTGAAGAATAAAATAAAAAATCAACAAACACAAAAATCCTTGTTTAACTTTCGCTTAAACAAGGATTTTTTTATATATTTGACCTTGCAAATCTATTTACTATTAACAACTTGTTTTTACGAGGTCTTGACCTAGAATACAAGCACAAAAATTTCATCAACTCGGGACTAAAAAAATGTGAATGAGTTTTTTAAAAAAAGTTTTAGGAAAATTAATACCTTCCGGGCAAAACGAGAGTGAAAGTCCGGAAGAGAGCAAATATTTCCCCGAAAAGGAATTGCCAGTTGATGAAGAATTCACCGTAAAGTTTAAAAATAACGGTGGTAGATTCCTTTATTGTTCAGATGTGAATGATTTGGAAGAAACCTTCATCAGTATATTAGAAGAGAACGATTGGTTTGAAAAAGAAGCTATCTGCTTCGAGAAAGGGTTATTCCATTATTTAACCGACAATAAGATTCCGTTTAATAATCCTGCCGAACCTCAATTTATGTTGTGCAGTTGTGAATCATTGATTGCTCAAGATGGGTCAATACTATTTTCTTCGACTCAATTTTCACAAAATAAACCGGTCAATCTACCATATAATTTTGTCGTTTTGGCAAAAACCAGCCAAATTACTCGCTCAAAAAGTGACGGTTTAAGGAAAATAAAATACCGTTATGGCAGCAATATTCCATCAAATATCACCACAATACAACATTTCAAAGAATGTAAATCTGATGACTTTTTGCAATACGGTAGCGTACCAAAAAGCCTATATTTGCTATTGTTAGAAGATATGTAATGAATGAAAGTGTAGTACGCTCGTTGTCGGGTATTGTATATATCGCCTTGATTGTTTTCGCCACGCTTTTCGGTCGTGAAAGTTACCAATTATTTTTTGCGGTTTTGTTATTTATAGCTACCAACGAATTTGCTCAGTTGGCTCGTATGGCTAAGCTTCCAGCTTTTTTGATTGCAGGTTTATCTGTATTAGGAGCTTATTTACTTAACCATTCAGCGACAATGCAAAACCTCGTTTTACTTTCAGTTCCATTCCTTATTTTTTTGGCTATATTGTTGTTCCAAAACAAAACTTTTAAGACCAACAAATGGCTCACTTTGATAGGATACATCATCTTGCCGTTTTTGGCTATCACACAATACCCCTTTGTTGGTAACAACTATGAACCGTATATGATTTTGGCAATTTTCATACTGATTTGGACCAACGACACTTTTGCTTACATTTTCGGCAAAAGTTTTGGTAAACATAAATTGTACGAAAAAATATCACCCAAAAAAACCATTGAAGGTTTCTTTGGCGGTTTATTATTCGGAATGATTGCCGGCGTAATAATCGCTCAATATATCAAAACTTTCGATTGGCACGAATGGATTATCATTGCTATTATTGTAAGCATATTCGGAACGATTGGCGATTTGGTCGAATCAAAATTCAAACGCGAAGCCAATGTTAAAGACAGCGGAAATCTAATTCCAGGACATGGAGGAATATTAGACCGCTTAGATAGTTTTATTTTTACATTACCTTTCTTATTTTTGTTTAAAGTAATTTTGCACTATGTTTAAGTTTCACAAAGAAGGCGCTAAGATTATCTTAGCCAGTACAACCATTGCGGTTATCATTATTTTTGCCCTGGACTTTCTAGTTCCGGAACATTATTTTTGGCTAAAAAAATCAGGACAAGTTGCCGTTCTTATATTTTTGGTACTCATTTTACAATTTTTTCGCAACCCAAATCGAGAGGTTACTCATCCATCCGACAAAACGATTTTGGCTCCGGTGGACGGAAAAGTTGTTGTGATTGAAGAAGTATATGAACCAGAATATTTCAAAGACAAACGCTTGATGGTTTCTATTTTTATGTCGCCGATTAATGTTCATGTTACTCGTTATGCATTGAATGGTGTAGTGAAATACAGCAAATATCATCCTGGGAAATATCTGGTAGCTTGGCATCCAAAAGCCAGCGAAGAAAACGAAAGAACGACTGTCGTTATCGACAATCCGGAGTTTGGTGAAGTAATGTATAGACAAATTGCCGGTGCCTTGGCAAAACGCATTGTCAATTATGCTCAAGAAGGACAAAGAGTAATTCAAGGTAGCGATGCCGGATTTATCAAATTTGGTTCAAGAGTAGATTTATATCTTCCGCTCGGGACACCCGTAGAAGTTGCTTTGAAACAAACTGCAAAAGGAAACCGAACACTTATTGCTAAAAAATAATTATGGACGAGCAATTAGACATCACGTTTCAACAAGCTTATCAAAGAGCTGCCAATACCGACATGGATATTGCTCCAGACGTGAAACTGCGTATTTATGCCTACTACAAACAAGCAACATATGGCGGGCGACACCAATTTAAAAGCGAAGAAGAGCACACGCTGGTCAGAGCTTTCAAATTTAACGCATGGCAACAAGTGCAACATTTGACCAAAACCGAAGCCAAAAAAGCATATATCGATCTGGTTAATCAATTAGGCTTATGAGAAATCTTTTACTTTCACTCATCGCGATTGCCGCAATTGGTTGCGGAAAAAAAGAAGAACTACACGAGGTAGATGTACCTACACTTGCCATAGATAATAGTCAAGAAAGATACAATCGTATTAAACCTTCTGATGTGAAAGCCAAAGATGGTGTTTTCAGGATGCCTGGTCTTGATTACCAATATGCAGATTTGATGCCCAACATGAATCCGCAAACACTTGAATTACAGTATGCCAAAATTCATCTCAAATATACCGACAACCTCAACATTGCCGTGAAAGGCACACCCATGGAAGCACAATCTATCGAAGAGATTTTGGCTTCATTGGATATAGAAAATACTTTTCTACGAAATAACGCCGGCGGATATTATAACCACAATTTGTTTTGGAGCATTCTTTCGCCTGAAGGTAACAACCAACCGAGTGGAGCAATTGCCGGACTCATTCAACGCGACTTTGGTAGCTTTGACCAATTTAAAACACAATTTGCCAGCAAAGCCAAAAACATCTTAGGCTCGGGTTGGGTGTGGGTTATCTTGAAAAAAAATGGCTCTATCGCTATCACAACTACGCCAAACGAAGATAATCCGTTGATGCCAGACACTACCGAACAAGGCTTCCCATTACTGAATCTCGATATGTGGGAACACGCTTATTACTTGCAATATAAAAACGACAAGCAGGGTTATATCGATAGTTTTTTCCAAATAATCGATTGGGACAAAGTGAATTATAGATTGGATTTGAGTAGGTTTTAATTGGTAATGTTGAGTTTGTTTTAAGTTTTTTATATCTTTAAAAACTCATTTTTTGACCTATAATATATAATGAACACAAAAAAGAAAATATTTAAAATCATAATAATTCTTTTCTTACTGCAATTTATTTTAGTTGCAATTGTATTTCTCGCCCATAACTTCATCCAAAAAACTCATTCAGAGTCAAATATATCAACTCTACAAGAGCTACTATTATTAATTGACCTCTTTCTCTCTTTTTTCATAATTGGAAATTTTTTAATTCACAGATATTACAAAAGACAACACAGCAAAATCCTAGAACAAATTAAGTCCACAGAATATAATATTTTCAAAAACTTAAAACTTACTCAAACTTGGAATTTTGGATTCCAATTAAATCGTGCAGATTTAATTATAACAAAAAATGAAATTATTATCCTTATTTTTAATTCCAATTTAAATGGCTTAATCAAACAAGCACAACCAGCAATTCTTTTTTATAATAAAAATTATTCGGATAAGATAAATTTAAATATTAATCTAAAACGGAGAATTGAAAATATTACTTATACACAAACTGGTTTTAAAATTATGAATACTGCGGAATCATTTTTCATCAAAAAAAATATAGTTTTTTCCTTTGAAACTTATAAACGACAAAATGAAGAAATCATCAATAAATTAATTGAACATAACTTAGTCTAATGTAAAAACAACAATCTCCCCTCCCCGATTAACTTTGGGCTTGGAGCGAATAAAGGTTTACCCTTCAAAAACTTTCAAAAAAAATAAATTGTTAGTAAATTTGCTTGACAAAATATAATATCAAATATGGGAAGAGCATTTGAATTCAGAAAAGCACGTAAGATGAAACGTTGGTCGGCGATGGCTAAAACGTTCACGAGAATCGGTAAAGACATTGTTATGGCTGTTAAAGAAGGCGGTCCAAACCCTGAGACAAATGCCCGATTGCGTGCTGTAATACAAAATGCCAAATCGGCAAATATGCCGAAAGACAACGTAGAACGTGCCATCAAACGAGCTACAGACAAAGATACAGCCAACTACAAAGAGGTATTGTTTGAAGGTTATGCTCCACACGGAATTGCATTGCTTATCGAAACAGCGACAGACAACAACAATAGAACTGTGGCTAATATTCGTTCATATTTCAACAAATGTAACGGAACATTGGGTACGCAAGGTTCGGTTGAATTTATGTTTGACCACAACTGCAATTTCACTATTCCTGCTGATGACAGCATCGATTTGGAAGAATTTGAGTTAGAGTTGATTGATTTGGGTGTAGAAGAAGTTTTCAGAGACGAAGACGGTATTCACATCTATGCTCCTTTCGGCAGTTTTGGTGCAATACAGAAAGAACTGGAAGAAAGAAACATAGAAATACTTTCTTCAGGATTTGACAGAATT
>DATGOD010000081.1:0-5480 GCA_035306305.1 Flavobacterium sp. | reverse complement strand
AGTTCTAAAAAGAATTTACGAAGAGGCACTTCCTACCGATGGTTACCGTATTTTGGTTGACAGGCTTTGGCCTCGGGGCATTTCAAAAGAAACTGCCCGTATTGATGAATGGAACAAAGACGTGGCACCATCGACAGCATTGCGAAAATGGTTTAACCATGAACCTGAAAAATGGAACGCTTTTTCAGAAAAATATTTAGCTGAATTAAGAACAAATAATGTAGCAGAAACCTTTTGGAAAGCTCATGAAAAGCAAGAAAAAATCACTTTAGTATATGCTGCCAAAGACGAAAAACATTGTCATCCGTTGGTGTTGAGAGATTATTTGAAGTCGGTTTTTAAAAAAAAATGACTATCTGGAACTTTGTACCAAAATATGTTTAGTATGACTTATGGTATGATAAGACGTCGCTTCGAGTAGCGTAACGCAGTAGCATATCGAGAAGTTTTTAATTATAAGTTCTCGACAGGCTCGAACTGACGAAGGGTTGATATATTCTCTTTGGTACAAGCTTTCCGATAATCATTAAAGAAATATAATTAGAATGTCAAAAATATACATTTTTAGCGGTTTGGGAGTCGATCAAAGAGTGTTTGATACGATCAACTTTGACGGGTTGAATGCGGAGTTTATTGATTGGATCAATCCTCTGAAAAAGGAAACGATAACGGAATATGCCGCCCGAATTTCCCGAAAAATCTCTGAAAAAGATGTTATTCTCATTGGTTTATCGTTTGGCGGAATAATAGCTGTTGAGGTAGCAAAAATTATTCCTGTGAAAAAAGTAATTTTAATTGCTTCTGCAAAAACCAAAGTCGAATTGCCTGTGCTTTGCCGTATTGCCGGAAAATTGTACTTGAATAAGTTGATTCCTTCAGCTGTTTTTAAATGGAGTAATTTTTTTACTTATTGGCTTTTTGGAATTCAAACGAAAGAAGAGAAAATCCTTTTAAAAAACATTCTCAAAGATACTGATTCCCGTTTTCTTCGTTGGGCAATTAATGAAATTGTTCATTGGAAAAACTTGGAGTTTCCTGCAAATTGCATTCATATTCACGGTACAAAAGACCGCGTTTTACCTGTCCGAAATTGTAAAGTAGATTATCTTATTGAAAATGGCGGACATTTTATGACAGTAAATAAAGCGAAAGAAATCGAACAGATTATAAAAGCAGCATGTTTAAAATAAAACCTCGCCAGAGTTTCAACTCTGACGAGGTTTAGGATAAATAAATTTCTATTATTATTTCGCTATGCAACGATCCTCACATTCCTCCGAAACGATCGGCAAGCTGGTATTTTTAATCTGTCCGAAACCGCCGATTACATCGATCATATTGTGAAAACCGCGTGCTTTTAAAATCGAAGCCGCAATCATTGAACGGTAACCACCTGCACAATGCAAATACGTCGTTTTTTGAGATGGAAAATCGGCTATGTGTTCGTTGATGAAATCCAACGGTAAATTAGGAACGTTTTCAAGATGAGCCGATTCATATTCCCCCGGCTTTCTTACATCAATAACCGAATCTTCGCCACCGTTCATCAATGTTTCCAATTCGGTCGCTGTAATACGCTGAATGCTGTCGGTCTCAAAACCTGCATCCATCCAGGATTGAATACCTCCTTTTAAATAGCCTAACGTATTATCGTAACCCACACGCGACAAACGGGTAATGGTTTCTTCTTCACGTCCGTCCGGAGTTACCAAAATAATCGGCTGGTTGATATCGGTAATCAATGCGCCAACCCAGGGAGCAAATCCACCATCGATTCCTATAAAAACAGCACCGGGGATATGTGCTTTTCCAAAACTGTTGGCATCACGAACATCTAAAATCAATGCCTCATCTGCTGCTTGTTTAAATTCTGCCGGAGTAAAAGCCTGGTTGTTTTTTATAATAGTTTCTACATTCTGATAGCCTTCTTTGTTTAACCGTACATTTTCAGGAAAATACACCGGAGGCGGTAATAACCCGTCAGTAACCTCTTTTACAAACTCTTCAATGGTCATATCGGCACGTAGGGCATAATTGGTGCGTTTTTGTTCGCCTAAAGTTCCTACGGTTTCCTTACTTAAATTCTTTCCACAAGCCGATCCTGCACCATGTGCCGGATACACAATTACCTCATCTTCCAGAGGCATAATTTTGGTACGCAAACTATGAAATAAAGTAGCTGCCAACTCTTCTTGTGTCATGTGAGCTGCTTTCTGAGCCAGATCCGGACGTCCAACATCGCCTAAAAATAAAGTGTCGCCACTGAAAATAGCGTGATCTTTCCCGTTTTCATCGCGCAACAGATAAGTAGTACTTTCCATTGTATGTCCGGGCGTATGCAATGCTATAATTGTAGCATTTCCTATTTTAAATTCTTCTCCATCTGTGGCAATATGTGCTTTAAACGCCGGTTGAGCTGTAGGCCCATAAACAATCGGCGCATCCGTTTTCTCAGACAGGGTTATGTGTCCGCTTACAAAATCGGCATGAAAATGTGTTTCAAAAATGTATTTAATTGTGGCATTATCCGCCGCTGCTTTATCAATATATTGCTGAACTTCTCTCAATGGATCAATGATGGCTGCTTCGCCGTTGCTTTCGATGTAGTAAGCACCTTGCGCCAGACATCCTGTATAAATTTGTTCTATTTTCATAATCAAAAAATTGTTTTCAAAAATACGAATTAAAATCGGTTTCCAAACAAGACATTTATCATCTAATAGCCTATGATTTCTTTGGTTAGAATGTACAACGACATTGCTAAAATGAACCAACCGAATATTTTACGCAAATTTCCGTCGATGATTCTTTTTGACAAACGGATTCCTATAAATAATCCAAATATGGAAATAACCGAAAATGATAAGATCAGCAGCCAATCAATTTTTTGATAGCTCAAATCGCCCAAAAAACCTGAAAGTGATTGGATAGAAACAATGGTCAATGAAGTTCCCACGGCTTTTCGCATCGGAAGATTGGCAAAAAACAATAAGGCAGGAACAATCAGAAATCCGCCGCCGGCACCCACCAATCCGGAAATTAGTCCAATTAAAATCCCTTGAAAAATCAATGAAACTGCCGCTGCTGCCTCCGGTTTACCGATGACTTTTTGTCTGGACTTTTTGATCATACGTGATGCCGCAGCAAACATTACCACGGCAAAAAGAATCATAATCAAGGTGGATTTCGGAATGATAAAATCGTTTTTCAAGACAAATTCATCCGGAAGCAAGGGTACTAAAGTCGAACGGGTAAAAAATACTGAAAGCAAAGAAGGAATCCCAAAAAGTGCAACAATTTTAAAATTGACGTTTTGATCCAAAGAATGCCGGATACTGCCTACAAATGCCGTGCTGCCTACAATAAAAAGCGAATAAGCAGTAGCAATAACCGGATTCAATCCCACTACATAAACCAGAATCGGAACGGTAAGTATAGATCCACCACTACCAATAAGCCCCAACGTCACTCCGATAAAGAGTGCCAGTATAAGCCCGATAATTGTAGAAATATCAAACATAGTTTTGTTTCGATTGATCTTTCAAAGATACTGTTTCGCTTTCTTTTTTTAGAAAAATCAGCTAAAATATTATCCAAGCTAAATCATTTAGTACCTTTGATAGATAAATTTATTTCTTTGTATGAAAGTAAACGCAGCAGATTTACAAAAACTGCTCAACGCTCAATATTTTGGCAGTGCTTCTGATTTTGAGCTTCAGGATGTTTCTATTGACAGCCGTTCGCTGAAAAATACCGAAGGGGTACTTTTCTTTGCTATTCAAGGTACATTTCACGATGCACATCAATTTATTCCTGAGTTGATCGACAGAGGAGTACGCCAGTTTGTAGTACAATACATACCGGAAAAGGTAAAAGAACAGGCACAGTTTTTTGTGGTCGAAAACGTATTACAGAGCTTTCAGCAATTTGCAGCATATTACCGCTCGCTTTTCACGTTTCCGGTCATTGGAATTACAGGAAGCAACGGAAAAACCATCGTAAAAGAATGGTTGAATTTTTTGCTGTCAGAAACGTTTGACATTATCAAAAGTCCCAAGAGTTATAATTCTCAGGTAGGCGTTCCTATTTCGGTAATCGGGATCAATGAACGCCACAATCTCGGTATTTTTGAAGCGGGAATTTCAACCCGAAACGAAATGAAAGTACTCGGCGAAATCATCCGGCCCACATTTGGAATATTGACGAATATCGGTTCGGCACACGACGAAGGTTTTTTGTCAAAAGAAGAAAAAATAAAAGAAAAGTTACTGCTTTTTAACGATACCGAAACTGTGTTGATTCCCAACGATGCGGATGTTATTGCTCAACTGAAAAACCAAAAACACCTTGTCTGGGGGTTTGAATCTTCGTGCGATTTTTATTTTGAATCGCTTGAAAATGGTCAATACCGGGTAAATTACCAAAACCAATCGTTTGAAGTAATTTATCCTTTTACTGACAAGGCTTCGGTTTATAATATTTCCACTTGTATTGCTACTTTGCTTCATTTTGGCATAAAAACAGAAATCATTCAGCAAAAAATTCCGCTATTACCATCAATCAATATGCGTTTGCAGGTGAAAAACGGAAAAAACAATTGTACGTTAATCGACGATAGTTACGCATCGGATTATCAATCGCTTAAAATTGCTTTTGATGTTTTGGAACAGCAAAAAACACATAAAAACAAAACGGTTATTTTGTCGGATATTTTGCAAAGTGGTTTTTCTGATGAAGTTTTGTACGAGAAAATCGCACAACTGATTCAAAAAAACGGCATTGACAAAGTCATTGGCATTGGCACAATTATTTCCAAACATTTACCCGATCATCTTAACGGAACTTTTTTTGATACGACCGATGAATTTCTCGAACATTACAATCTGACTTCTTTTACAGATGAATCTATTCTGATTAAGGGTTCCAGAGTTTTTTCATTTGAGCGAATTGTTGAAGAATTAGAAGAAAAAACACACGAAACGGTTTTGGAAATCAACTTGGATCATATTACTCATAACTTTAATTTTTATCGTTCGTGTGTAGATTTGTCCACCAAAATAATGGTAATGATCAAGGCTTTTGGTTACGGAAACGGTTCGTATGAAATTGCCAAACAATTACAGCATTTACAAGTCGATTACCTCGGAGTTGCTTTTGCCGACGAAGGTGTGCAATTGCGAAAATCAGGCATACAAACACCTGTTGTCGTGATGAATCCGGAGAAAAGTGCGTTTTCTGCTATGATACGCTATCAATTACAACCCGAAATCTATTCGTTAACTGAGTTGAAACATTTTGCAGAAAGCCTGCACCTTTTCGATCTGAAAAATTATCCTGTCCATTTGAAACTCAATACCGGAATGAATCGTTTAGGGTTTACCGAACGAGATTTTCCAACATTGCTTTCTTTTTTAAAAGAACACAATGAAATAAAAATAGCTTCCGTTTTTTCTCATTTGGCAACCAGTGATATGCCCGAG
>DATGOD010000080.1:0-24747 GCA_035306305.1 Flavobacterium sp. | reverse complement strand
TACCAAATCTTTCTGGAATTATTTCTGGAATTGTATCATGGAAGGATTAAAAAAAACGGTGATTTAAAAATCATCACATCTTTTTCATGATAAAGTAAAACCCTGCTGTTGCCAATAAAATCATCACGCAGTTAAAAATCCAAAGTTCCGTATATCCTAAATTTTCCGCAATCATTGTTCCCAAAAGAGGCGAGGTAATGAAAGCAATCGAAAACGAAATTCCATTCAATCCCATATACGAACCCCGATTAAATATATTAGAACGATTAACAGCAACCGTCGAGGCAAACGGCATTATTAGGATTTCTGAAATGGAAATAAGAAAAATTGACATATACAAAATCCAGACTGTATGCGTCGGAATTAATACAAAAAAGGACAAACCACAAAATAAACTTCCGATAATCATAGTACTGGAAAGCGTGAATTTTTTCTCGGCATAATGCACCAATGCCATTTCCAGAATAAATACAACGATACCGTTAAATCCCATCAGCAAACCAACTTCTTTTTCGCTCATCATCGCTACATTTTTATAAAAAAGAGGCAAAGTATTTAGTATTTGAAAAAAACAAAATGCGTAAATCGCTATAAAAATACTGAATAAGACAAATTTTCCGTCGGTATAGGCACTTTTGGAATTCATCTGTTGTACTTTTTCGGAAACAACTTTTTTAGGCTCGTTACCTTTTTTATTTCGGGAGTAAAAGAAAAACAATAAGCCCGCCAAAAATGACATAACCGCGTTGGTATAAAACAAAAAATTATAGGAAACCGCCGCTAGAAATCCGCCGATTGCCGGACCTATAGAATACCCAAGATTCAACGCCATTCGGTTGAGCGAAAAAGCCCGGGTAATATTTTTTGGATTGGCATAGTAAGAAACCGAAGCACTGTTGGCCGGACGAAACAATTCTTTAATAAAACTCAGAAAAAAAATCGCCAGGCACAATGATTCAAAACTCTGAAAAATCGGAATGATAACATAAAAAGGAATACTGAAAAACAAGCTGAATGCCTGCACTTTATAAGAGCCTAACTTATCTGTCAACCAGCCTCCCACGAGTGAACCAAGAATAGATCCCACACCAAAGGCACTTAGAACAATACCAGCATTTTTGAGTGAAAAGTCCAGAACAGTGGTCATATAAACACCCAAAAAAGGTAAGACCATTGATCCGCTTTGATTGATAAACATAACCAAAGCCAACAACCAGGTGGCATTTGACAAACCTTGATAGGCAGCCAGATAATTTTTCCAGTATAGTTTCAACTTACTCATTTTGTGAAGGCAATTATCTTAAATCAACCAATTACCTTTTCACTCGCGTAATCGTTAAACCATCTCGAATAGGTAACAACACCGACTCCACTCTTGGGTCGGTGTTGATTTTTGTATTATATGCTTTGATGGCTACAGCCGATTTGTCATTCGGTTTTACATCTTCCAAAACCTTACCCGACCACAATACGTTGTCAGACAAAATCACGCCACCGGGATTCATTTTTGGTAAAACCAAGTCGAAATAATTCGCATAATTCGGTTTATCTGCATCGATAAAAACCAAATCAAATTGCTTGTCCAAAGTTGGTATAATTTCGGTTGCTTTGCCCAAATGCTGAAATATCTTATCTCGACATCCCGATTGCTCGAAATATTTATTTTGAATAGCCACCAACTCTTCGTTAATATCAATCGTGTCAATAGTACCGTTTTCAGACAATCCTTCTGCCAGGCATAATGTCGCATATCCGGTATAAGTCCCGATTTCGAGAATGTGTTTCGGGTTGACGAGCTTGGCAATCATACTCAACACTCTGCCTTGATAATGCCCGCTAATCATTCTCGGACTCAACACTTTGAGCAAAGTTTCTTTGTTGAGTTGAGCCAATAATTCGGGTTCCGCGGCTGAATGCTCGGTGATATAATTATCTAATTCAGTTGATATTAACGGTTTGTTCATGTTATTTTACTTCTTTAATCAAGTATAAATACACCGGAAAGTGGTCACTATAACCAGGTTCTCCATTAAATTGATTTCGTAGAGGGTAACCTTTGTATTGACCTGTTTTTTGAATCAAAAACGGTTTGTTGAAAATTCTCGTTTTCCACATCTGCCATCCGCTATAATCATTTCTAATCAAGGGTTCGCTGATAATCATTTGGTCAAAAACGTCCCATGCGTCACGGTAAGCAAGCGTTCCCAATCCGTTTTCATACATTTCATACATCGGGTTGAAAAGTCCGCCTTTTTTTACTTTCTGCTTATTACCTTCTGCACCTAAAACGTTTTTCACACTTTTATTATAAGGTCCATCGTTCAAATCTCCCATAGTAATCACTTTTGCGTTTGGATTGATTTGATACAAAGAATCGATGATTTGCTTGTTCAAGGCTGCGGCAGCTTCGCGGTTTGGACTACTTTTTTTCTCTCCACCATATCTCGAAGGCCAGTGATTTACGATAAAATGGATTTCTTCACCATCCAACAACCCAGTAACCAAAAGTTGGTCACGCGTGTAAATTCTTTTTCCTTTATTGTTCGGATTATCTTTTTTAGATTTCGATTGCTCGTATATATATAAAGGAATATTTTTGGTGCTTGTTGGCTTAAAATGGCTCGGCTGATACAAAAGAGCCACATCAATCCCTCTCCAATCTGGCGAATCGAAATGCACGATGCCGTAATCGGCTTTTTGTAATTTTTCATGCTTAACCAAATCTTCCAGTACCGAGCGATTTTCTATCTCTGAAACGCCCAATACTGTGGGCATATTCGGGTTTTCGTCTGTGCCGATTTGGGAAATTGCTTCAGCAAGCAAATCCAGTTTTTTGTTATACTTCTGCGTTCCCCATCCTCTTTGTCCGTTAGGTGTGAACTCAGCATCAAAAGTATTGGGGCTTTTAATGGTGTCAAACAGGTTTTCAACATTGTAAAAAGCTACGGTATGTATCGAAAATTGTTTTTCTTGTCCCCAGGCAGTCATCAACATCAACCCGAAAAAAACGCTAATAAAAGATTGTCTTATCATTACAAAATTATTAAGTTTATCTATTTTCATTTCAAATTTCGGGGCAAAGTTAATTATTCTAATGAAAAGAATTACTTTTGCACCGTGTTAAGTTTTCTTTAACTGAAAAATAACAAGACAATATCTAATTACTAACGTATGAAAAACTATTTGTTTGGTGCAGCATTTTGCTTATTTTCGACAGCAATGTTGGCACAATCATCTTACCAAATTACAGGTAAAGTTGTAGATGGTAGAACACAAGAATCTCTGGAGAACGTAGAAGTTACGATTGTAAGCTCTACATTGAGTACATTAACTCAAACAGACGGTACTTTTGAATTTCAAACTGCACCATCGGGCAGTCAAGTATTACAGTTCAGCTATGCTGATTATGAGATAGCTTATGTTCCTGTTGAAATCGAAGATGGGCAACCTTTGGACGTAGGCACTATCGTTTTAAATCCGGATTTAACTTCGGAACTACAAGCTGGTCTAATCACACTTGGCGAAAACGATTTGGGAGACGACAACTCTGGTTCAGAAGCTACATCGGGTATTCTTCAAGCCAGTCGTGATGCATTTCAACAAGTTGCTGCTTTCAGTTGGGGGCAAGCTTGGTACAGACTAAGAGGTTTGGACAATGAATACGGAAATGTACTCATCAACGGAATTATGATGAACAAATTGACCGACGGTCGTCCGCAATTCTCTAACTGGGGAGGCTTGAATGATGCTGCTCGTAGTCAAGAATTTGTTTCTGGTTCTGGTCCATCAGATTATACTTTTGGCGGAATTTTGGGAACACAAGCCATCAACATGAGAGCATCGGCAGTGCGTACCGGAACACGTTTATCTTTGGCAGGAGCCAACACGAATTACAACTGGAGAGCTATGGCAACTCACGGTTCTGGATACACCAAAAACGGTTGGGCTTATGCTGCATCAGCTGGATATAGAGGTGCAAACGAAGGACATTTTGAGGGCACAGATTACGATTCAAAATCTTTTTTCTTGGCTATTGAGAAAAAAATCAATGATAAACACGCTATCAACCTTTCTGCTATTTATGCACAAAACAGTAGAGCAAAAAATTCTCCAAATACACAAGAGCAGATTGATTTAATGGGCTACAAATACAATTCGTATTGGGGCTGGCAAGATGGTAAAAGAAGAAATTCGAGAGAAAAAGATGTGGAGCAACCTATCTTTATCTTGAGTCACTATTGGGATATCAACAAAAAAACACGATTAAACACCAATGTAGCTTATCAGTTTGGTACTATCTCCAATTCACGACTTGATTACAATGGTGCAAACAATCCAGACCCAACTTATTATAAAAAGTTACCAAGTTATTATTTGAACATGCACGACATCGGTTCTGGTGTGCCAATCTGGACGCCTGACTATGACAATGCAGAAAGAAACAGAGTAGATTTCTTGGCTAATCCACAAATCAATTGGGACGATATGTACGGAACCAATCAACGCTTAGGAAGATCGGTATATGCTTTGTATGCTGATGTGGTAAACGATAAGCAATTTTCTGCAAGCTCGTTCTTGACTACGCAATTTTCTGACAGAGTAGGTTTTAACGCCGGAGCTTCGTATGTGAATCTACAATCAGAAAATTATCAAGAAATGTATGACCTACTTGGTGGTTCATATATGGAAGATGTTGATTCTTTCTATAACGATGATTTTGCTCAATCTGATTTGAACAACCCTAACAGAAGAATTTACGAAGGAGATAAATATGGCTATAACTACATCATGCACTCCAACGTAATCAACGCATTTACGCAATTTAAATTCAACTACAACCCAGTGAATTTTTATTTAGCACAATCAGTTACTTTTAGTGATTTCCAAAGAGAAGGTTTGTACAGAAATGGTTTGTATGCCGATAACTCTTTCGGAAAAGGAGAGAAACACTCGTTTACTAATTTCGGATTAAAAGGAGGTTTGACTTATCTTATCACAGGTCGTCATATTTTAAATGCTAACTTGAGCTACTACACACAAGCTCCGACCATCCGAAATTCTTATGCCAATTCAAGAATCAGCGATGCAACCATCGGTGATTTGGAAAACGAAACTATCATGGCTGCCGACTTGTCTTACATCGTCAGAACGCCAAAATTCAAAGGTAGAATCTCTGGTTATTTCAACCAAATACAAGATGCAAGCCGTGTGATGTTTGCTTATGTTGAAGGTATCGGATTTGAAGATTTCGACAATAGCAATGAATTCGTAACTGAAATCACCACTGGTATCCAAAAACAAAACATCGGTTTAGAATTAGGTGCAGAATATCAGCTTACACAAACATTGAAAGCGACTGCAGCGGTGGCTATCGGACAATCTACTTATTCTAAAAACGGAAACGTTTCTTTGAATGTTGATGGTCGCCAAGAATCAGGCTTAAGTCCACAAGTTGATTTTGGTGAAGCTTTTATCAAAAACTATTATGTAGGTGGGATTCCTCAAAAAGCATACTCATTAGGTTTAGAATACCGCTCTCCAGATTATTGGTGGGTTGGTGTTGATGCCAACTTATTAAGTGACTTATATGTAGATATTTCTCCTCTAATCAGAACCAATAACTTCTTTGCTGAACCTGGACAATCTGGAGCAGCTTTCCCTGAAGTTAATGAAGATACAGCCAGACATCTTCTATCTCAAGAAAAACTTGACGACATCTTCTTGTTGAACCTTAAAGGAGGAAAATCATGGAAAGTAGGTAATAAACTTTTTGGTTTCTTCGTAATGGTTAACAATGTACTTGACTTAGAATACAAAACTGGCGGATTTGAGCAATTGAGAAATGCCAACTATCGTGAGTTGAATATGGATCACGCAAGTGGAACACGTGCATTTGGGAACAAATATTTCCACGGATTTGGTAGAACATATTTCTTGAACCTATACATTAATTTCTAATTCAATTAAACATGAAAAAATATAAAATCAGTTTATTAACCGCATTGGTAGCTACATTTGGATTCGTTGGATGTGTAGCCGAAGACGATGCTGTGCTACCTGAATACGGAAAAATAATTTACTTTGAAGACTTTCAGAATCCAGAAACTTATGAGCAATGGACAACTTTTGCTGAGGTTGGAACAAAAGATTGGATTTCTCTTGAGCACAACGGAAATTATTACTTCGAATTTACTCCTTTCCAAAGTGGAGAAGAAGTAAATGTTGGATGGTTGGTTTCTCCTGCCATTGACATCGACATTGCTACCGTAAAAAGATTAACTTTTGAAGTGGCTCAACACCATGTCATCAATACCGAAAACAATTATATCCAAGCATATATCTCTACAGATTTTGACGGAGAAAACGTATCAGCAGCAACGTGGACAGAATTTGATTTCAACAAACCAACTGCCACAGCTGCTACAAACTATGATTTTTTCAAATCTGGACCTGTTGACATCAGCGAATATTCTGGAATGATTTATATCGCATTTAAAGTAACCGGAGGAACTGCACCTCAAAACGCAGGTGCATATCAGATTGACAACATTAGAGTATTTTAAAAACTTAAAGAATGAAAAATTTTAAATTCACATACTTAATTTTATGCTTGGGTATCTCATGGATGTTCACAGCATGTGCCGAGTCAGACGATTATGACAACGTACAACCTGTTTATGAGGAATTAACCGCAACGAAAACCATCGAAGAGGTATTTGCTATGGCAGACAGTCAGCTTCGACAATTTACAGAAGATGATATTCTAGAAGGATACATTTCTTCATCAGACGAAGGCGGAACATTCTACAAAACCGTTTCTGTACAGAACTTAGAAAAAACACGCGGATTTTCTATCTCTGTAGATATGTACAATATTTATTCTGAAGCTGAACCAGGCCGAAAAATATATATTAAACTAAAAGATTTATATTATTCGATTACAAACGGAGCTTTGGTAATTGGTGAAGAATATGAAGGAACTGTTGGTCGTATGCGTCCGCAAGATTTCAAAAAACACGTCTCTCTTTCTGAAGAAAAAGTTGACGAAAACGATTTAATGAGTGTCGTAGATTTAGCTACTTTGAAAAACGACCAATTCATCAATTTGTTGGTAGAAGTAGAAGACGTACAATTTTCGGAAGAAGCTTTGGGAAAAACATATTACGACCCTAATAATGTTTTGGGTGGTGCTACCAATCACATGATTAAAGACGAAACTGGAAGTATGATTTTCAGAACCAGCGAATTTGCCAAATTTGCTAATCAAGTTGTACCTTCAGCAAACGGTAAAATAAGAGGAGTTTTGACAAAATTCAATTCCGATTACCAATTTATGGCTCGTACTATTGATGACATTATGCTGACGGAACCATACAATCGTCCGCCGACAAATCAAGGTGGAGACAACTTGAGTTTTGAATCGGCATTCGTTGTAGATTTTGAAGGTTATGCCGTTGACCAAGATGCTTTCCCTGAATTAATCAGTGATTACGCATTGGGTGATAGATATTGGGAAATCAAATCTTTTGGCAACAACAAATATGCACAGATGACTTCTTTTGGTGCCAATGCCGACGTTAAATCATATCTTATCGTTCCGGTAGATTACACAGGAAGCAACAAAATTTCGTTCCAAACCAAAGATGGTTACAACAACGGCGATGTGTTAAAAGTGTATTATACTTTGACTGATGGCTACCAACCTGGCGAATTAATCCAAACGGATAATTTCACAGACATCACAAGCAATTTTACAATTGCAACAGGTACAGCAAGCGGTTATGCAGACACGTTTACAGACAGTGGAGAATACACTGTTCCAAGTACATTGACAGGTAATGGTTACTTAATTTTCGAATACACAGGAAGCCAATCCGTAACAACAACCATACAAGTGGATAATATTACTGTTGCTGAGTAAATAGAAAAAAGTTTTTTCACAGAGCCACAGAGATTTTCTTTGTGGCTCTTTTTTTGTTATATTAGCTAAATATACCGTAATCGAGGTAATTGAAAACACAATTGGAAAAGTCATAGAAGAAAAAGACATTAAACTATGTATATTTTAATTAGTATTTTAATGGTATTAGTAGGTGTAATAGGTATAGTAAAAAACAAAATACCTAAATATAGAGGTAGCGCAGGATTTTCTATCGAAATAATATATTATCTCGCTTTTTATTTATTAGTTATTATGGGAATAATTTTTTTAGGTATAGAAATAAGTAATTAATGTTCCAATTGAGTTGATATTCATCAAAAAAAACAACAACTCCCGCACTATCGCACGAAAGGATTGTTTAACCTATTCGTTATGCTCGGGTCGTGCGGTAATGGAGACTTTGTTATTTATTAAAATTCTATGGACGG
Organism: Flavobacterium sp.; assembly: GCA_035306305.1. Classification (GTDB taxonomy): domain Bacteria; phylum Bacteroidota; class Bacteroidia; order Flavobacteriales; family Flavobacteriaceae; genus Flavobacterium. The sequence goes on along the minus strand of DATGOD010000080.1, from coordinate 16,377 downwards.
TCTATCATCTGTTAGTACCCCATACTCTTCATTCTCCATAAACTCTTTGAATTTCACAAGATACTCATAAACCTCTTTATTAGAAAATTCTAATTTATGTGGTACGGGTGCATTTTTCATTATTTCTTTAAAATCATAATTAGGATTCTCTTCTGCCCATTGTAATGTCTCATAAATTTTTTTTCTGTCAAATAAACTTCTTTGGTCTTTAAAATTTTCAGAAGTAGAATCATTAAAACTAATTTCTTTTAATTCTTTCACATAATACAATTCCCAAATTGGTATCATTAAATAAGACATTTTCATTTGACTACTTTTTTAATCCCCCGCTACCGCACGAAACCGAAGATTCAACGAAGTTAATACTTACGTATGGTTTCAGAGGGTTTGAACTAAAAATCCCTATAGAATCCAGAGGATTCTGATGTTTATAGAAAGATGCTTTCTGCGGTTAGATTCGACTCCGGCTGGAGTCGCATATAACAAAAACGCTATTTTCTATAAACATTCGACCTCTCCGAGGTCTTTATTTTTCAATGTTTCTTAATAACCTGAATCACGTAAAATAGATTTTATTACTCCTTATAAAAAACCCTTTTCACGCGTTGAGAAATCGAGGTCATTACTTCATACGGAATGGTTTCCCAGATTTTAGCTACTTCGGTAATACGCAAATTCTCATCGAATATCACCACCTCATCTCCTTCATTTGCCGAAATGTCGCTGACATCAATCATCAACATATCCATGCAAATTGTCCCAACGATTTTGGCTCGCTGTCCGTGGACCAAAACAAAACCTTTTTCGTTGCCATAACTACGGCGAATACCATCGGCATAACCAATCGGAATAGTGGCAATTCGCCTAAATTTGTCTGCCGTAAATCTTCTGCCATAACCAACGCTTTCTCCATTTTCGATTTCATTGATTTGTAAAATCACGGTTTTCAATTTGGCTACATTTTTTAGCTTTTGATTTTCTTCCGGATGATTTCCTACGCCATATAATCCAATTCCTAAACGCACCATATCAAATTGATGTGCAGAAAAATTATAAATTCCGGATGTATTCAAAATATGTCTTATTGGGCGTATGTCTAATTTTGTCATCAACTGTTTCGACCAATCGTCAAAATGGGCAATTTGTTGCAAAGTAAAGGCTGTTTGCGATATATCGTCGCTCGCCGCCAAATGTGAAAAAATACTTTGAACAGCAATATATTGTGTGTTTTTGAGATAAGCAATCAATTCGGGCAAATCATTGTGTTTAAATCCAAGTCGGTTCATTCCAGTGTTGAGTTTAATGTGCACCGGATATTGATGATTTTCTGACTTTTTAACCTCGTCAGCAAAACGTTTCAGCTCTGTCAAACTATATATTTCGGGTTCCAATTGATAAGCAATCAAAGTCGAAAAAGTAGATGGCTCTGGATTCATCACAATAATCGGAATTTTGATTCCGGCTTTTCGCAATTCCACACCTTCATCGGCAAAAGCGACGCCGAGATAATCTACTTTTTGGTGTGCCAAAAGTTTGGCAATTTCATAACTTCCGTTGCCATAACCAAAAGCTTTTACCATGACCATCACTTTGGTTTCCGGCTTGATTTTAGACCGATAAAAATTCAAATTTTCACTAATAGCATCCAAATTGATTTCCAACACCGTTTCGTGTGTTTTCTCTTCCAATTCGGTTACAATCCGCTCAAAAGCAAACTTTCTTGCTCCTTTTATCAAAATAGTTTCGTTGCGAAAAGATTGCAAATTATAATCTCTCAAAAAAGAAGCTGTATCTGGAAAACACTGCAAATTAGGCGTATTTACCAAATACCTCGAAATACGTGCACCGATTCCGATAACGCGATTGATTTGGTTTTGTGCCAACAAATGACTGATTTTTTCATACAACACATCATCTGGAAAACCACTTTGGTAAATATCCGAAATAATTACTGTTTTGCTTTTGTGCGTGCGTTGTTGCTCAAGAAAATCCAAAGCAATTTTCAGCGATTGATAATCGGAGCTATAACTGTCGTCGATAATCGTGCAGTCTCTTTGTCCGTCCACGACTTGCAATCGCATATTTACTTTAAACAATTTCGGAATCTGCGTTTGGATATACGTTATATCAACGTTCATCGCCAACAAAGTGGTAATGCAAGTAGCTATATTTTGCACCGAAGCTTTATCGGTAAACGGAATATCAACAATGAATTTGTTTTCATCCACCGAAACAATGAGCTGATTATCTTTCAACTCAAAATACACTTTTGCTTTATTATTTTTCTCAAAAGTATATGACCAAACCATTGCCTGAGCAGGAAGTTCAGCAATCACTTCGTGCATATATGGCACAACCACCATGTTGCAGTGAGCAAAAAGCTTGATTTTTTCTTTAATTTTTTGCTCTGTATGTAAAAAACCTTCATCGTGCGACGAACCAATCGAAGTTAGGATTCCGATATTAGGCTGAATAATCCGTTCGAGCTTGTCCATTTCATTTGGCAATGAAATTCCAGCCTCAAAAACACCCAGATTGTGTCGGTCGTTTATCCCGAAAACAGAAAGCGGAACGCCAATTTGTGAATTATAGCTTTTAGGGCTTTTGATGATTTGATAAAAAGGCGTGAGCAAAAAACTCAACCATTCTTTCACGATGGTTTTTCCGTTGCTTCCGGTAATACCGATAACCGGAAAATCGTATAATCTGCGATAAAAAGCCGCAAAATCCTGCAAAGCTTTTCGGGTATTTTTAACCAGAAAAAAGACCGTGTTTTCAGGTAATCTTTCAGGTAATTTTTCAACCACAAAATAACTCACATTTTGTTCCAGTAACGCCGGAATAAACGCGTGTCCATCATGATTTTCTCCGGTTAAAGCAAAAAACAACACGCCAGCTCGATTCTGCAAAGAACGACTATCGACCGAAACATCGATAATATCAATCACTTCTTGATTAGCGAAATACTCCGCTTGCATTTGTTTTGCCAATGTATCAACAGAAAAATTCATCCAATTGTATTTTTATCAAAGGTAAATATTATTCCAAAATAATATAAATCCTCGCTTTCTTTTCTGCAAACGAAAAACGATTGATACCTTTGTCTAATGGATTTCAATCATATCATCGGTTATCTTTTGGCATTACTTGCCGGCATTTCTATCGGCATGATGGGTAGCGGCGGGTCGATTCTTACCGTTCCGATTTTGGTATATATCATGCACATCGAACCGATTTTGGCAACGGCATATTCGCTATTTATTGTAGGAACTTCGGCAGCCGCTGGCAGTATTAGAAACATCCGCAAAAAACAAGTCAATTTCAAAATTGTATGTAGTTTTGGCTTGGCTTCTATCCTATCCGTTTTTTTTACACGTACTTATTTGTTGCCTTTGATTCCGGCATCGATTGAGCTAAACAATAATTCGGTTATCAGCAAATCGAATTTCATCATGATAATATTTGCTTTGGTTATGCTTGCCGCTACAGCAAAAATGCTTCGACCAAGCAAAAAAGAAATATTAACCCAAGACGAAACAGACGTTAATTTTCTATCATTGACCATTCAGGGCAGTTTAATTGGTCTGATTGCAGGTTCGGTGGGCGCTGGCGGCGGATTTTTGATTGTACCTACCTTGGTATTTTTTGCTTACTTGCCCATGAAAAAAGCTATCGGAACCTCGATTACTATTGTCGCAATACAATCTTTAATTGGTTTTACAGGCGATTTGCTCGTGCAAGACATTCAATGGAATATTGTACTGATTTTTACCGCAGTATCCATTATCGGTGTATTCATCGGAATGAGATGGGCGAATAAAGTATCGGATAAATTACTCAGACAAATTTTCGGATGGTTTGTATTGGCAATGGCCATATTTATTTTGCTAAAAGAGGTAAACCCTTTCAATTTATCGGTCTAACTTTTTCAGAAACAAGCCAAATTGCGTAATTTTACTAAAATTTAAAACCATGAAAATAGAACAAATATACACGGGGTGCTTGGCACAAGGTGCTTATTATATAGAATCTGAAGGCGAAGTAGCGATTATCGACCCTTTGCGAGAAATCACACCTTATTTGGAAAAAGCAAAAGCTGATAACGCCAAAATCAAATATATTTTTGAAACGCATTTCCATGCCGATTTTGTCAGTGGACATTTAACGCTTGCGGAAAAAACAGGTGCTCCTATCGTTTTTGGTCCAACGGCCAATCCGAAATTCGATGCACATATTGCGACAGATGGAGAGGTTTTTCACTTAGGAAAAATCAGCATTATCGTTTTGCACACTCCTGGGCATACACAAGAAAGTGCGGTTTATCTACTCAAAGACGAAAACGGAAAAGACCACGCCATATTCACTGGAGACACCTTGTTTTTGGGAGATGTCGGTCGCCCCGATTTAGCTCAAAAAGCGACCAATATGACGCAAGAACAATTGGCAGAAATGCTCTACCACAGCTTGCGAAACAAAATTATGCCTTTGGCTGATGATGTCATCGTTTATCCGGCACACGGAGCTGGCTCTGCTTGTGGAAAAAATTTAAGCAAAGAAACCGTCGGAACTTTAGGCGAGCAAAAACAAACCAACTATGCACTCAACAGCGATTTGACTGTAGAAGATTTTGTAAAAGAATTAACTGACGGATTAATGCCTCCACCGGCCTATTTCCCGGAAAACGTTCGCTTGAATAAAGAAGGTTATCAAGCTGTGGAAAATATCATAGCGAAAAACAAAGCTTTTAGCCCTGCAGAATTCAAACAAGCGGCACAAGAAGCCTTGATTTTGGATGTCAGAGATGCCGAAAGTTTTGCTAAACAACATATTCCGGGTTCTATATTTATTGGTATTGACGGTGGTTTTGCTCCATGGGTGGGTGCGTTGATTACAGATATTAACCAAGCGATAATCATTGTGGCTCCGCAAGATAGAGAAACCGAAACCATTACCCGATTGTCCAGAGTTGGATATGATAATACGCTCGGTTATCTCAAAGGTGGTATGGATGCTTGGGTGAATGCCGGATACGAAACAGACAGCATCACGCGTATAGATGCAGAAGAATTGGCAGCAATTCATGCAAAAAACAATAACGAAATAATCATTGATGTGAGAAAACCTGGCGAATACAGCAATGCTCATTTGGCAGGTGTTCCTAACCTTCCTTTGGATTTTATCAACTTGCAAATGGAAGAATTTCCGACAACTAACCCAAGTTATATTCACTGTGCCGGCGGTTACCGTTCGATGATTGCAGCTTCAATACTCAAAGCCAGAGGTTTTCATAACTATGTCGATGTACGCGGTGGATTTGGAGCTATCAAGAAAACGAATTTACCGATTGAGGAAAATGCTTGCTCGGGAGTTTAATTACTCTTAAATTCAACATATAAATAAGCAAAAAGACCTGTTAATTCGGGTCTTTTTTATACTTCTTATTTTCAATCTATTGTACACTCTTCTTTGATAATCGTTTCTATTTCCTTAGCATGATTTATCGTCATAAAATGACCGCCCCCATCAATTAGATAATCAACTTGACAGTTTCTGATAGGAATTATTCTGTCTTTATTCCCATGAATATGAATACAATTATGGGGCATAGTAGTATTTTGCCAATTCACAATTTCATCCATTGCCCATTTAAGAAATCGACTGTCTGTATCTTCCAAGATATTCTTCAAAAGTATTTTGTTTTCTTTCGTCTTAGCTCCAAAAAGCCAATTTGTTACTATATTCTGTTTTTTGAACACTGATGACGGCATAAATTTATGGAGCTTTAATTTTCCTAATACCCGATATATTTTAGGTAATTCACTTTGATTTTTGGCTGATGCGAGCAAAATCAACTTTTTCACTTCTACTATCTTTGAAATTTCTACCGCCATTATTCCCCCAAAAGACAATCCAATCAAAATAGGTTCTTTAGCGATTATTTTTTGAGCAATTCGTTTCGCATATTCATTAATAGATTCATTTCCAACAGGCTGAATCCAATCAACAAACTCAACATCTAAAGTTCCGAAATTGATTTCATCAAAAACTCTTTTATCTGCTCCTAAACCGCTAAAAACATATACTTTTGACATCTCTATTTTTTTTATTATCCATAAATCACTCCCGAACAATGGTCATGTTTGGCTCCGGTTACGCTACACAAAACGTTGTTGATCTTTTCTATACGAAGCACACCCAAAAAGGCAAAAACAATCGCTTCTTTAAAGTCCGTAAGGTCTTTCGAGCCAACTACTATCTGCGTTGTAGGCAAATGATGTTTCATTCTTTCTATCAAAAAAGTATTGAACGCTCCGCCACCGGTTGCCAATAATCGGGCATTTTCTATTTGTATAATTTGTGCAATCTGATAAGCGATATGCTCGGTTAAAGTTGCCAAAATAGTAGTATTCGTCAAATTGTATCGGTTAATCAACGGTAAATAAATCGCATTAACTTGCTCCATTCCCAAAGATTTGGGGGCAACTGCTTGGTAAAACTCCAAAGCATTCAATTCAGCCAAAAGAGCGGTATCTACCTCGCCTGTTCGTGCCATTTTTCCTTCGTCGTCAAACGGAAAACCTTCTTTTTGGGCAAAATAATTCAGCAACGTATTCACCGGGCAAATATCAAAGGCAATGCGTTGGTTATTATCTTCAAACGAAATATTGGAAAATCCGCCCAAGTTTAGGCAATAATCATAATCGGCAAAAAGCAAACGGTCGCCAATCGGAACCAACGGCGCACCTTGTCCGCCCAAAGCGACATCTTGCACACGGAAATCGCACACAAAAGGAAGGTCGAACAGATCGGCAACAATCGGTAAATTGCCGATTTGCAAGGTAATTCCTGTTTCAGGTCGATGCAAAACCGTATGCCCATGAGAGGCGATAAAATCTAAATCAACCAAATGATTTCCAGCGATAAATTCATTTATTTTTTCACTCAAAAAACAGGTGTATGCTATGTTCAACAAATGCAAATCGGTTTCATTCAACGAGATAGCTGTGCTGAGTTTTGCTGTCCATTCGTCCGGATACGAAATTGTTTCTCCTTGCAAAAAATTGTATTTCCAGCGATTGTTTTCATAGATAAATTCAACCACCGCACAATCGATTCCGTCTAGCGAAGTGCCCGACATGACGCCGAGTGCTTTATATTTTTTCTGTTCCATATATTAAAAATAGATATATTTTTTGAAACTTCAACGATATTCAAGTATATTTGAATCGTAAATTAAAGAATGCTAATAATTAAGATTAAATAAATGGATTTTAAATTGACAGAAGAACAGTTGATGATTCAGCAAGCTGCACGTGATTTTGCACAAACTGAATTGTTGCCCGGAGTGATTGAACGCGACGAACAATCAAAATTTCCTGCTGATGCGGTAAAGAAAATGGGCGAACTTGGATTTTTAGGAATGATGGTGGACCCAAAATATGGTGGTGCTGGATTGGACAGCGTTTCTTATGTATTGGCAATGGAGGAAATTGCGAAAGTGGACGCTTCTGCCGCAGTGGTTATGTCTGTTAACAACTCGCTGGTTTGTGCCGGAATGGAAAAATATTGTTCGGAAGAACAAAAACAAAAATATTTGGTGCCTTTGGCAAAAGGTGAAGTGATTGGTGCGTTTTGCTTGTCTGAGCCAGAAGCCGGTTCGGATGCGACTTCGCAAAAAACAACCGCGATAGATATGGGAGACCACTATTTGTTGAACGGTACCAAAAACTGGATTACCAACGGAAGCACTGCTTCTACTTATTTAGTAATTGCTCAAACCGATGCTGAAAAAGGTCATAAAGGCATCAATGCGTTTATTGTGGAAAAAGGTTGGGAAGGTTTTGAAATCGGACCGAAAGAGAAAAAAATGGGAATCCGCGGAAGTGATACGCATTCGTTGATGTTTACCGATGTGAAAGTTCCGAAAGAAAACCGCATTGGCGCAGACGGATTTGGTTTTGCCTTTGCCATGAACGTATTGAACGGCGGACGTATTGGAATTGCTTCTCAGGCGTTGGGAATTGCACAAGGAGCTTACGAATTGGCGTTGAAATATGCCAAAGAACGCAAAGCGTTTAAAACCGAAATCATCAACCACCAAGCTGTTGCTTTCAAATTGGCAGATATGGCTGTGAACATCACGGCAGCGCGTATGTTGTGTATGAAAGCGGCATCGGAAAAAGACAACGGTCAAGACATTTCGATTTCTGGAGCGATGGCAAAATTATTTGCTTCACAAACGGCAATGGATACAACGATTGAAGCGGTTCAAATTCACGGCGGAAACGGTTATGTGAGCGAATACCACGTGGAACGTATGATGCGCGATGCAAAAATCACACAGATTTACGAAGGAACTTCTGAAATTCAGAAAATCGTTATTTCAAGAGGTATCGCAAAATAAGGAAAAATTAATATTAGTAAAACCCGGCAGATTGTCGGGTTTTTTTATACTTTTATGTTTTGATAAACAATCAAAATGAGTAATTTCAAATCTGTACGAAGAAAAATAACTACCGGATATATTGTATTGGCGATTGCTGCGGTGGCATCGGTTTGGTATATTCTTAATCAGGTAAATAAAATTTCGGCACCTAACCAAGAAATCGTTTCGGAAACTTCAAAAACATTTGATCTAAGTGCCATTATTACCGATGTGCTTTCTTCTGAATCATTATCACGAACAGCTATTATATCTGCACGACAAAAAGATATCAATCGTTACCATAATTTGATTGACAGCATACAACATCGTATCGATACACTGAAAATGACTTTTACTTCGCCTTCGACAATACAGAAACTAGATTCTATTCAGATATTATTAGACAAAAAAGAGCGGAGTTTTGACGAAATTGTACTATCCAGAAATCAATTTATCCAATCAAACGATATTTCTCAAACCATCAAAAATATCAAACAAGCCAAACAAGAAATCAATCTTAACAGCTTTCCTTCCGATTCAACAGAAAACTCTGCCAGCTTTTTCTCTCGACTCGCCGATGGCGTTGCAGATGCCGTAAATAGTGAACGAAAAAAAAATAGAGAACAACAAAAATTAAAGGAAATCAATCAGATTCATCAAGCCAAGTCTGATAGTATCAACAAGATTACGGGACAAATGCTCGAACAGGCTTTTTCAAAAAGCAGAAAAGCGCAACAGAAATATTTCGCCAAAGAGGCACAACTAATTGAAGAAAACAAGGTTATTGCTCAGCAAATCAGGGTATTATTTGAAGATATTGAAAACAGCGTAACGCAATCATCTAATCAACGTATTGAAAACGCCAGAAATATCATTGACCAAACATCCACCAATTTGGCATGGCTCGGTGCAACAGCTTTGCTGTCTATTATTATTCTTGGAATAATTGTGCTGAGAGATTTGCGCAACAGCTATCGAAACAAGCAATATGTCGAAGAACTCAACCAAGAATTAGAACGATTAATCAAACAAAAAAATTATTTTTTGGCTTCCATTACACACGATATGGTTTCGCCTTTGAATACCACGATAGGTTTTTCTGATTTATTGGACAAAACATTGCAAACCAATCAACAAAAAAAATATTTAAAAAACATTCAACATTCGACTAAATACATCAAAAATCTGGTAAGTGATTTGGTAGATTTTTCAAAGCTTGAACACGATAGAATTAAATTAAATAAGGATTTTTTCAACATCCAAGCACTTATTGATTCGACGGTAAATATTCTCCACCCCGAAGCAGACAAAAAAAACATTGAATTGGTTACCGAAATTGGCGAAAATTTGGACACATATATTTATTCTGATGAACAACGAATTCGACAAATTTTATTCAACTTACTCACCAATGCGATTAAATTCACGCACGAAGGCAGCGTAACACTAAAGGCTGATATAGACAATCAAAAATTGATTTTTGAAGTCATTGATACCGGAATCGGCATTGACCCTAAACATCATGAAACTATATTTTTAGAGTTCAGACAAGCTCATGACGAAATCGAAAAAACCTATGGCGGAACAGGTTTGGGACTCAACATTACCAAAAGATTAATTCATTTATTTTCGGGCGATATTCAGTTTGAAAGCGAATTAGGAAAAGGAACAGTTTTCGTTGTAACGATTCCTTTGGACAATGCTACTCAAATCAAAGAAGAATTGTCTGATAAAAATTATCTTATCGATGAGGAAAGTTTGCAAAAAATCGGTTTGCTGGTCGTTGATGACGATGTGTTTCAATTGCAACTAATGACCGAAATTTTCAAAAACAAAGTGAGGCTAATCACTACTTTATCTGATGGTAATCAGATAGAAAAACATCTAAACGAACAACATTACGATATCATTCTGACAGACATTCAAATGCCAAAACTCACTGGTTTTGAGTTAATTAAAATTATAAAAAATAATTCTGACCATCAAAACATTCCGGTAATTGCCCTTACAGGAAAAGTGGATTTGGAAGCACAAGAATACTATGATTTAGGTTTTAATGCGGTAGTCAAAAAGCCCATAGATATGCCTTTGTTGATGAAAAAAATTTATAAATTACTGAACATCAAAAATTTAGAAATCAACGAAATACATACGACCTACGAAAATATTTCTGCTTTCAATCCTCAATCTGAAATGTATAATTTTTCTGACATTATCAAACTAACGGGCAATGATTTGAATTTGATTAAACCAATTTTGCAAACTTTTATTTCTTCTACCCAAACCGCGTTGGAGAAGATGAAAGATGCAATAGACAATCAAGACAACGAAACCATTACTCAACTTGCTCACAGAATTTTGCCTATGTTCAGGCAATTACACATCAACGAACCGATTGAAGCCTTGGAACAATTAGAAAGAAATCCGGACAAACTGGACGCTGACCGGATGAATAAGTATTTTGAAACTGTAACGAATTGCTTACATAAAATCGAACACGACTGGGTGGAAAACCAATATATTTAAACTTCTATATCGTACAATTTGATTTTATTATACAAGGTTTTGCGGTCGATTCCTAATATTTTAGCAGCTTTAGTTTTGTTGAATTTCGCTTTTTCCAAAGCTAATCTGATTGTTTTTTCTTCACTTTTAGACGAATATAATTTCAGACTATCTTCTTCTTTTTGAGTTTCGAAGATACTACTATTTGATTCGTCGATATCTTCATCTGAGCGTTCGAATATTTCAGCAGGCAACACATCAATTCCAACGACATTATCCATACACAAAAGCACGGCTCGCTTGATGATATTTCTCATTTCTCGTAGGTTTCCGGGCCATTCATATTCCAAAAAAAACGCTTGAACTTCCGGCGAAAATCCTTTGACATTTTTGTTTAATTCATCATTTGATTGTTGCAAAAAGAAATTAGCAAAAGACAAAATATCTTCTTTGCGTTCTGCCAATCTCGGTGCTTGTATAGAAAATTCATTTAACCGATGATACAAATCTTCCCTGAATTTGCCTTCTTTTACCGCTTTTTGTAAATCTTCATTTGTTGCTGCAATCACGCGAATATCCACATCTATTTCTTTGCTACTCCCGACCGGCTTGACTTTTCTTTCTTGCAACGCTCTGAGCAACTGCACTTGCACGTCATAAGAAAGATTTCCAACCTCGTCCAAGAAAACCGTTCCTCCATTCGCCGCCTCAAAATGTCCTGTTTTATCGTTAGCCGCTCCGGTAAACGAACCTTTGATATGTCCGAAAAACTCACTTGCCGCCAAATCTTTTGGGATAGCTCCGCAATCCACCGCAATGTATGGCGCTTGAGCTCGTTCGCTTTTTTTATGGATAGAGTGGGCAATATTTTCTTTTCCTGTTCCACTTTCTCCAATAATCAACACAGAAATATTGGTTGGTGCAACAACTTCGATAAAATGGTGTAACTGTTTCGATTTCTCGCTTTTTCCCTTCACATAATCTGCACTCGTTGTATTGTCTTTGGTCGAATTCGCTTTAGTATTTACTGATGATTGACCAACAGTTCGTTTGTCTGCACTTTTCGATAAAGCTTGTTGAACTGTATCCAAAATCTGGTCAGAATTGATGGGTTTAGCCACATAATCAAACGCTCCGAGTTTCATTGCATTCACAGCTGTTTTGATATCCGTATAACCGGTCATCAATATAACTTGAATCGTCGGATCCTCTTCTTTGACGTGTTTAAGAATCTCTACTCCATCACCATCTGGTAATCGAACGTCGGTAAGAATCAACTGAAATTTTGTTTGCTCAAACAACTGTTTTGCCTCTTCGATAGAATAAGCCGTAGAAACACCAAAGCCTTTTCGAGTCAAAAAAGTGTTCAATAGCATACAAAACGATACATCATCGTCGATTACTAATATGTTCTTTGTAGTCATTGTGTTTTTCAAAAAATGATTTTTTTGGATTGTCTGATTAGATGAGGTAAAAATACTTCAAATTTTATCGTGTTTCAAAGGATAAACGCTAAAATTAAAATTCTATTGCAATATTTAACAAACTATTACCGCTCTTTTACTTATCACTAACATTAGTCATCGTTTATTTGAAGTTTATTCCTATATTTGAATTATGAATATATTAGTAACAGGAGGCTTAGGCTACATAGGGTCACACACTGTTGTTGCACTACAACAGGCAGGATTTCAGGTAATCATCATTGACGATTTGTCCAATTCTGACATACTTTTTTTAGATAAAATAAAAGAGATAACCGGTAATATGCCAAAGTTTTATCAGATTGATTTAAAGGACAATAAAGCAATAAACGAATTGTTTAGTAAAGAATCCATCAACGGAATTATTCATTTTGCAGCATACAAAGCTGTTGGAGAGTCTGTTGAAAAACCTTTGATGTACTATAAAAATAATCTGTTAGGTTTGATTAATTTGTTGGATGCTGTAGCCCAATTCGGGACTGATCATTTTATCTTTTCGTCGTCTTGCACCGTTTATGGGCAGGCAGACCAAATGCCTATCGACGAAAATACACCGCTAAAACGTCCTGAATCGCCATATGGAAAAACAAAACACATGGGAGAAGAAATCATCTCTGATTTTGTACAAGCCGAAAAGAAAAATGCTATTGCATTGCGTTATTTCAATCCGGTTGGTGCACATCCATCGGGTTTAATCGGAGAAATACCAAAGGGAATTCCGAATAATTTATTGCCTTATATTACACAAACCGCAGCAGGAATTCGAGAAAGTTTAGGTGTCTTCGGGAATGATTATACTACTCGAGACGGAACGGCCATTCGCGATTATATTGATGTGAACGATTTAGCCGATGCTCACGTGAAAGCGTTAAATTATTTGCTTAATAAAGAAAATGACACAAATCTCGAACACTTCAACTTAGGCTCCGGAAAAGGTTCGACTGTTTTAGAAATGATTGAAGCTTTTGAAAATGCTAATAACCTAAAAATAAATTACAATATTCTCCCGCGTCGTGCTGGCGATATTCAGGAAGCTTATGCTGACTTTAGCCAAGCCAAAAATAAATTAAATTGGAAACCAACAACGTCTTTGCAAGAATCTATGCGAACTGCTTGGGAGTTTCAGAAAAAATTGTTGTAAAGTTTTTTAGGGTGTTATGTTTAATGACAGCATAAAGGATATTCCCTGAGTTTAAAAAATTCTTTCAGAATTTAAGTGAAGGTCTAAAAATTGAAAATCAATAAATTTTCTAAAACTCTACTGACATACTGCTGTCACTTCCCTGTTTTAATTTTGTTTTAGAATTTAATTTTAATCTTAAAAATAACAAATTATGAATGCAGCAGAATTAAATGCAAAACCAATCATCTCGTCAGAACAATTACTCGAAAACTGGCAAGGGCACCGACGTTTGACCCGAAGAGTCATTGAATCTTTTCCGGAAAAAGAATTATTCGAATTTTCAATTGGCGGAATGCGCCCGTTTTCAGAAATGACCAAAGAATTATTGGCAATCGCCGTTCCGGGACTGACCCAAATTGCACACGACCAAAATGTGGAATTCGACGAAAGCCGCTCGGAATTAAAATCTAAACAAGATTTATTGAATGCTTGGGATGCACAAACCGAAGAAATCAATTCGCTTTGGAAAAAAATTTCGCCCGAAAGATTTCACGAAGAAGTTAATTTATTCGGGCAGTATAAATATCCGGCAATTCAAAATATTCAGTATTTCATCGACAACGAAATCCATCACCGCGCGCAAGGTTTCGTTTACTTGAGAAGTTTAGGAATTGAACCACCTTTTTTCTGGGAAAGATAATTTTTAATTATTTGCAGTAAATTAACTTTGACAAAGTTCAGAACTTTGTCAAAGTTTTTTGTTACGCATCGCTTTTACATGTGCCAGATTTGGGTCGCCTTTTAGATTTTGATATTCTGGCGAATCCAAATTATAAAGTGCCATTTTACCGTTTTCATCAAAATGAATTCCCCAACCATAACGTTTCCCCAATGGAGAAGCACGAAAACAGGCTTGTCCTTTTGAGAAAAATTCTTGCTTGTTTTCTTCGTTCGGTGGTAAACCTTTTCGCAAAGCGTGAATGTTGAACAAAACTTCGTCCGAAGTAAACTGATAAGGGTTGTGCGCAATCATTTCAAATTGAAGCAAAGCAACTGATTTATTCCCGCCTCTTTCCTTTGGGATTTCCGATTCAAAAACCGGACAATCATCTGAAATTTCAATAAATGTATTGTAATAATTGGTGGTGTGCATATCAATTTATTTTTTCTTGAACTTTACAAACTAATTCCTTCACTAATTCTTTAAACCCTTCAGGTTCTACGATTTCCGCCAAATCGGCAAACATCAGAAACCAACGTCCCATCCCGTTTTCCCGATAATTTGCTTCAAAAACCATTTCCACTTTATCATCTATAAAAGTTTCCGAAACATAACCATAATACTTTCGGTCGTTTTGAATGTATCGCGCCGCTTTTCGGTCAATCCGGAATTTTACAATTTCTTTTCCGTTAGGTTCTTTTGGCTTCAAATAATATTCCAATTCCCGATGTTCATTTTCAAAAGGAATTTCAGTTCGATGAATTTCCAAAACACGGTCTGTCCGGAAATTTCGGTAATCTTTCCGCAAATGACAATACGCCAAAATGTACCAAAAATTACTTTCGTGGTACAAACCAACGGGTTCAATCAATCTCTCGGAAGGCGATTCGGATTCCACGGATTGATAAATCATTTCAATCTGAAATTTCTGTGCAATACTTTCAAAAAGGATTTCCAACACTTCCGGCGATTTCGAACGGAAAGCCTCTTCCCTACCCGAAATTTTAATTTTGGATTCGATGGATTCTACCCAATCTTTTTCACTTCCACGCAAAACCGATTTCACTTTGAAAACTGCCGACTGAAAATGCTTCTTCATATTTTCATCGGTAAACTTCTGCATCAATTTTTCGGCAGCAACAAAACTTCCTGCTTCCTCACGACTGAACATTACGGGCGGCAAACGGTAACCATCGACCAAAGAATATCCCACGCCGGCTTCGCTGTAAATCGGAACACCAGAAGCTTCCAAAGTACGGATGTCGCGGTAAATCGTGCGCAAACTTACCTCGAAACGATCAGCCAATTCCTGCGCTTTCACGATTTTTTTGGATTGAAGCTGAATCAGAATCGAAACAATTCTGTCGAAACGTTTGAGTGATTCGTCCGGATACATTTTGGAAATTTGATTTTCCCAAAGATAAGTTTTCTATAATTAAGAATCTCTTTAAATTTTAAAATTTGATATGGATTAATTTTCACAGCATAAAAAAATACGGTTTGATATCGAAATTCTCTATGCCACCGGGTTCAAACAATTCCTCACTTTCAGGATAGAGAGATTTTTGCGTAAATTCAATATCAGTATAATTCTCTACGCTTAAGGGCAAAATCTCTGTGAGATACAACCTTTTATTTTTATATGATGCGGTTAAAAAACCTTCTTTGCATGAATGTTCTGACAATACAAAATGATATATATCTTTTTCAAAACCATGTATAACATTAATATAAGTGCAATTCTGTTTGCTATTACTTTCCTTATCATCATAACCTTTCAAAATCATTTGTAATAAATCGACTCTGTCATTTTCCTTTTTAGATTGACAAGAACTAAACAAAATAAAGATTGAAAAAACATATATAGTTTTGTAGAGATTTCTCGTTTCATAATAGCCTGTTTTTATTCCATAATAAAAAAATCGGTGGAAATACACAAAGTAAATCCACCGATAGTTTTCTTATTTAAAGGTCCAATTATCTCTTCAAGGTAAAATGTCCTCTAAATTCTTTGTGTAATCCTGTGTTTGGTTCGATGTATTCTACGCGGAACCAGTAATCTGATGATGGTAAATCACGTCCGTTGAACGTTCCGTCCCAGCCTTCGCCATTCGGACTG
>DATGOD010000079.1:0-31260 GCA_035306305.1 Flavobacterium sp. | reverse complement strand
TGATTTTCGACGTAGTATCAGGCACATGGCTGATGCAAACTAATATTTTCATGTCGATTATTTATATTTTAGATTAATTCTTAATTGCAACGAAGGTAAAAAAAATATTCCAAAGAAATATTATGCAAGCATAATTTTTTTGTTTCGTGCTGGTTTATTTTATTCGTGATTTTGTATTCTTGGATCGTTCCAAAAAGGTTCTGAATATCTGTCGCCGATTGTTAAAGGATTTTCATTCAATATTTGATCTGGTGCGGTAGCTTTTGGTTTGTCCGATAAGATATAAAATTCGTTGGTGAAATTTAAGTTGCTGTCTATGCTTGCTAATCTTGAACGAAGTTGAGCCTGTATGTTATATTCGCAAAGCGTAGGATAATATAGTTTGTCGGTCATGACATATTTTACATGATAATCCAAAAACATATCGCGAATACTGAAAATAACGACGTTTACTTTATTGTATTTGATTTTTTCTTGAGGAGTTTCACATTTCACTTCGAGTACGATTTTTTTGTCAGCATCGTAAGTGAAATAACCAGAAAAGAGCATTTTCTTTTTGCTTTTTTCTTTTGGAGAAAAATAGCAAGTGTGTATTGTTGAATCACCTACTTTTTTAGAAGTAATGTTGATTTCATATTGTTTAATCATATCGAGCATTTCTACAAGTATGCCAAATCTCAACGCCTGTGAAAAGTTCTCTCTCGGATGTGTCAAACCGGCAGAAGGCGAAACTTGGTTCTTTTGTTCTTCGTTAAATTCTTCTTTTGCTTTGGATTGAACCACGGCAATATCTACTTCGTTGTCGGGTTGCATATATACATTAACAATAGCTTCTGCATCGTGTTTGGAGTAAGAAGTTACTGCACCTCTACTGCGAAAATAAGCTTCTAATCCGGTGTTTATCGAGAAAGATTGAATAGAGTTGTCGATAACTTCTTGCAAAACAGATTTCGGATTGTTGTAAATCAATAATTCTTCCAGCGTTTCTGAATTAGGCTGAAGTTCCCAAACAAAATCCTCGGTCGAGTGTAATGTTTTTTCTTCATACACATAAAGATAATCATCCACAAAAATGGTTTGATTAACTAAGTCTTCGGGCAACAAAACTTCGCCTTTGTCGTTCGTTATCGCAAAAAAAGATTCATCGTCGCTGATTACTGCAATTTGTGTTATTGGGTCTTTGGTTTCGCTATCGATTAGTGTTGCTTTAATACTTTGAGCAAATATTGATGGCGAACAAAGTAAACACAATAAAAAAATAATTTTATACATAGGTTTTAAATATAAAAAGAGGCAACGCAAATGGCTGCCTCTTTTTTGATGATTAATTTTCTAAATAAGCTTCAATCGGAGCACATGAACAAATCAAGTTCCTGTCGCCAAAGGCATCATCAACACGACGTACAGACGGCCAGAATTTGTTTTCTGATAAATATTCTAATGGGAAAGCAGCTTTTTGTCGGCTGTAAGGCAAATCCCAATTATCCGCTGTAAGCATATCTAAAGTATGCGGAGCGTTTTTCAATACATTATTAGTATCGCCTTCTTCTACCTCGTCGATTTCTTTTTTAATGCTGATTAACGCATCACAAAAACGGTCAAGCTCAGCCAAATCTTCCGATTCTGTTGGCTCAATCATCAATGTTCCGGCAACTGGGAAAGAAACGGTTGGTGCATGGAAACCATAATCCATCAATCGTTTGGCAATGTCTGTTACTTCAATTCCTTTGGCTTTGAACATGCGACAATCAACAATCATTTCGTGGGCAGCACGACCTCTTTCTCCTGTATATAATATGGTATAATCGTTTTCTAAACGAGCTTTCATATAGTTGGCATTCAAAATCGCAGTTTGCGTAGAAGCTTTGAGCCCTTCGGTACCCAACATCATGATGTATCCAAACGAAATCAAACATACCAATGCAGAACCGTATGGGGCGGCTGAAATAGAAGTGATGGCTTTGTCGCCGCCAACTTTTACGATTGGGTTGTTTGGTAGAAATTCAACCAAATGTTTCGCCACACAAATAGGACCAACGCCAGGACCACCACCACCGTGCGGAATTGCAAATGTTTTATGTAGATTTAAGTGACAAACGTCTGCACCAATTTTTGCCGGATTCGTTAAGCCAACTTGTGCATTCATATTGGCACCGTCCATATAGATTTGTCCGCCGTTTTCGTGGACAATATTTGTCAATTCGATAATCGACGCTTCATATACACCATGTGTAGAAGGATAAGTAATCATTGCACAAGAAAGGTTGTCTTTGTGTTGTTCAGCTTTGGCTTTGAAATCCTCTACATCGATGTTACCTTTTTCAGTTGTTTTTACCACGATAACTTTCATGCCTGCCATAGCTGCTGAAGCTGGATTTGTTCCGTGTGCTGAAGCCGGAATCAAAGCGATGTTTCTGTGTGATTCGCCACGAGATTCGTGGTAAGCTCTGATGACCATCAATCCAGCAAACTCTCCTTGAGCTCCAGAGTTAGGTTGTAAAGTTGTTCCAGCAAATCCAGTAATTACGCTCAATTGATGTTCTAGTTTTTTCAACATCTCCAAATAACCTTCTGCTTGAGATGCAGGAGCAAATGGGTGAATGTTGTTCCAGTTGGGCTGACTCAAAGGAAGCATTTCTGATGCTGCATTGAGTTTCATCGTACATGAACCTAACGAAATCATCGAATGGTTGAGAGCCAAATCTTTGCGTTCCAATTTTTTGATGTAACGCATCATTTGAGATTCTGAATGATAAGTATTGAAAACTTCGTGTTCGAGGAACGAAGATGTTCTTTCCAGTTTTACAGGAATCAATGCTTGCGGAGAAAGTACAGTGATTTGCGTAGTTTCTTTTCCAGCAACTTCTGCAAAAATGCTGATAATCTGGTTTATGTCTTCCAAATTGATGGTTTCATTGGTAGATAAAACTACTGTTTCTGCATCTGGATAAAAGAAATTATAATTTTTGCGTTCTGCAATTGCTTTTACTTTTTCGGCAGAAGCTTTGATGTGCAACGTATCGAAAAAGCCGTTGTTTACTTGTTCAAAACCTAAGTTTTCAACAGCTTCAGAGATTGTTACTGCCGATGCGTGTACGTGATTAGCGATTTTTTTCAAACCTTTTGGTCCGTGGTAAACCGCATACATTCCTGCCATCACAGCCAATAATACTTGTGCTGTACAGATGTTTGAAGTAGCTTTTTCTCTTTTAATGTGTTGTTCACGAGTTTGCAAAGCCATACGCAAGGCTTCATTGCCATTTACATCTTTTGATTTTCCGATGATACGTCCCGGCATAGAGCGTTTGTATTCTTCTTTGGTAGCAAAAAAAGCGGCGTGTGGGCCTCCGAATCCAAGTGGAATTCCGAATCTTTGTGTAGTACCAACAGCTACATCAGCACCCAATTCGCCCGGAGATTGTAATCTGGCTAAGGCTAAAATATCAGCCGCCAAAGCTACTTTGATGTCTTTGCTGTGTGCTGTATGGATGAAATCGGCATAATCGTATATTTGCCCGTATTTACCTGGGTATTGAAGAATTGCTCCGAAGAAATCGTCGCTAAAATCAAAATTTTCGTGGTTGCCTATAACCAATTCTACACCGATAGGAATAGCTCTGGTTTGTAATACAGAAATGGTTTGTGGTAAAACTTCTTCAGAAATAAAAAACTTATTGACGTTGTTTTTCTTTTGTTCTCTGGTTCTTACATCATATAAGAGCGCCATGGCTTCTGCTGCTGCAGTAGATTCGTCAAGCAATGAAGCATTAGCAATTTCCATTCCGGTAAGTTCAATAACTACTGTTTGGAAATTCAACAAGGCTTCTAATCGACCTTGTGCAATTTCGGCTTGATAAGGTGTGTAGGCTGTGTACCAACCTGGGTTTTCAAAAATATTTCTTTGGATAACTGCCGGAACTACAGCTTCGTGATATCCCATTCCTATTAATGTTCGGAAAACTTTGTTTTTTTGCCCTAATTGAGTTGCATAATTCAAGTATTCATACTCACTCATTGCTGGCTCTAATTCCAGGTCTTTTTCTAATCGGATTTTGTCCGGAAAAGTTTCGTAAACCAATTGTTCAATATCCTTTACGCCGATGGCGTTTAACATTGTTTGTGCATCATTTGGTCTTGGACCAATGTGTCTTGAAGAGAATGAATTTTTTTCCATTTTGATCAGGAGAATTATGGTTGTGTTATTAAAAACGCAAAATTAAACATTTTTTCAGTTTAAGTGTTTTTTTTTGAGGTGTAATTGTGTATGTTGAATAAAGATAAAAAAAAAATTTGGTGATGACGAAATTAATTGACGGAGATAAACTTAGATTAGGATTTCTAAATTAAATTTGCAGCATGTTAAGGCTATGGAGTTTTCTAAGACATTTTTTAAAGAGATATTTTGATAATATCCCCAATGATAAGCTGAAAAAAAATATTTTGCAAGCTGTACCATTTTGGATTGGTTCTATTATTACAGGGATATTTGCCGTTTTTTATGCCAAACTATTTACTTGGGCAGAAGAACTTTTGTTCTTTATTTTAGATTGGAAGGCATGGCTTGTTTTTTTACTGACTCCAACTGCTTTTTTATTGTCTTGGTGGATAGTCAAACGATTTGCTCCTTATGCTAAAGGAAGTGGAATACCTCAAGTGATGGCATCTGTTGAATTGGCAAATCCGAAAGAAAATTCAAAAATAAAAAAGCTGCTCAGTTGGCGCATAATGATTGTGAAAGTGCTTTCGTCGATGGTGATGGTTATGGGCGGAGGGGCAGTTGGACGCGAAGGACCAACCATACAAATTGCGGGCTCTGTATTTCGTAAAGTATATGAATATCTTCCGGCTTGGTGGCCTAAGATTTCCAAAAAAAATATGATTTTGACCGGAGCTGCGGCGGGACTTTCAGCTGCGTTTAATACGCCGTTGGGAGGAATTGTATTTGCCGTTGAAGAATTAGCCAAAATACATATTAATTATTTTAAAACGGCTTTGTTTACTGCGATCATCATTGCCGGACTCACAGCCCAAACCTTGGCAGGTTCATATCTCTATTTAGGTTATCCAAAAACACACGGAGTGGGTTTGTCTGTGATGATTTCGATTATATTTGTGTCAGGAATATCAGGGATTTTGGCAAGTAAGCTTTCTGTGTTTATGTTACAAATTAATGAGTTCAAAAAGAGAAAGTTAAAAACAGATAATCAACGTGTTTTATTTTTGATTGTTTCGGGGCTGATTATTGCTTCATTAGCTTTTTTTGTGCATAGAGAAATTTTAGGTTCAGGAAAAGAATTATTAGAGCGATTACTTTTTTCAGAAGATAAACACCAAGCTTGGTACATACCCATTTTCAGAATGATTGGGCCAGCTTTGGCATTTACCTCTGGTGGGGCAGGAGGTGTATTTGCTCCGGCATTGAGTGCGGGTGCAAGTATTGGAGCCTTAATTGCAGAATGGGGTAATCTTTCGCAAAATGCGACTAACGTGGTGATTTTGGCAGGAATGGTCGCTTTTCTAACCGGAATAACCAGAGCCCCGTTTACTTCTGCAATATTGGTGCTGGAAATGACTGATAGACATTCTTTGATTTTTCATTTGATGCTGGCTGCGATGGTTTCTTCTTTGGTGTCTATGTTTATCAGTAAACACTCTTTGTACGATATGCTAAAACAGCAAGATTTATCTGAAATCAGAAGGAGGAGATAATCGTCAGAGTAAATCCAATGGTTGAGGTTTCTCTATTCAATAACAATATCTCCAAAATAATTAATCTCGATTAAGTGCAGTTCATGGTTTTTGATAACAAATTCGCAACCAAAATATTCAGGATTGTTCAATACGATAATCTCTATTCCATCTTCGGTGTGAGTTTGTTTTCTCTCTTTTTTTGAATTTTCAAAAAGATGTTTGTCTATTTTGTTTCCTGTTGGAGTCAAAAACAATTTTTCATCTCCCCAATAAACAATGAAAATATCTTTATAGGAAAAATATGCCGAGTAATTATCGGTATCTTTTGAAATATAAAAGTGCTTTTTGAACCCTAAAATAGCTCGGATTTGAATTTGGTCATCTTTAGTTTTTGAACTTATTAACAGCATTTTATTAGGTGAATTTCTCCAATTTTCAAAATTTTTTTTCTTAATTATAATATTTAACGCCTCGTCTAAATATGGGTTACTGATATAATGTGTAGGCTGGATATTTATCGAATCCGCCAAAATATTTGTTTGAGATTGACAGGTCGAAGAGACGATACACACCAATGTTATTACTGAGAATAAATGAAATACTTTTTTCATGAATATTGAACTTGAAATAGAAAGAGTAAGATAATATTTTGATTCGAAGTATGCAAAAATCGACTTACAGGACTGAGAACTATTGTATTATTTATTAAGATTTTTTTTGTTAAATAAAATTAAATTTTATTTGTATTTATTCTAAATAAAAATTAGCTTTGCCCTCAAATTAAATGGACGTGAGAAACTATTATTCACTTATCGTATTATTTTTTGTAGTCGGATTCGCAAATGCACAGCACAAACTCAGCGGTTGGGTATATGACAACGGAGGGCAAATCTATGTTGGCGCTTCGGTTCAAGTGAAAAATCAGCAGCATGTTTACCAAACTGTGGTCGATGATTCCGGTGCTTATTCCTTTTCAAATATCGCAGCAGGAAATTACCAAATTACCGCCTCACACGAAGGGAATGCTGTCGAATATACCGTGCAAATTCCCGAAGAAAAAACATTCGATGTGGTGTTTTTTTCGGAACAAGCCAGCGAATTGGACGAATTGACCATTCAGATTGAATCCGTAAAATCACAAAAAGAAAAAGAAGGTTTTGCTATGAATGTAGTCGAAACCAAAGAAGCCGCTTTAAGAAATATTCAAACCAACGATTTGCTGGATCGTACCGTGGGCGTTCGTGTGCGTCAAGACGGTGGTTTGGGCTCGGGCGTAAATTATAATCTCAACGGAATGTCGGGAAATTCGGTGCGCGTGATGATCGACGGCGTGCCAATGTCAACTTTTGGTAGTTCTTTTAATCTCAGCAGTATTCCGCTGGCTTTGATTGAACGCATCGAAGTATATAAAGGCGTATTGCCGGCACATTTGTCCGACGATGCTATGGGCGGAATCATCAATGTGGTAATGAAAAAAGGCAAATATACCAACGCCAACGCCTCTCTTTCTTATGGTTCATTCAATACCTTTCAGGCAAATTTATCCGGAAATTATAGCGATGAAAAAACAGGATTGACTTTTCGCTTTTCCGGTTTCTATAACTATTCTGACAACGATTATGAAATCTGGGGGAAATTCGTCAAGCAAACCTTGCCAAACGGTAGAATCGAAGATAATTTACACGTAAAAAGATTCAACGATGCGTATAAATCCTACGGAAGCCATTTCGAATTGGGCTTTGTTGATGTAAAATGGGCAGACGAGCTTTTCGTGGGCTACAACGGTTCGTATTCCTATAACGAAATCCAGCACGGATTGTATATGACCAGACCCTACAAAGGACGTTTTAGCGAAGCAGAAGCCAATATCGTAAACTTAAATTACCGCAAAAAGGATTTCATCGTAAAAGGTTTGTCGTTCCAAACCAACAACCAATTTGGGAAACGAACCACTGTTGTAAACGACACGGTTTCATGGGCATACAATTGGTATGGAGAACGTGTGATAGGAGCCAAAGGCGATTATTTGAAAACGCCGGACGGAGCCCAACAAGGTGCGCCAACTATTTTGCATGTCGATAGAAATGTGTTTGCAACGCGTTCACAATTGGATTACGATATTACAGAGAATCACAAAATCGGGGTAAATTATTTTTTGAATCAAATGAAACGAACCGATGACGATTTGATGAAAACCGATTTGCAACGACAGTTTATTCCAAGTGGCAAAAACACCAAACAAATCGTATCGGCGTATTATCAAGCAAGATTTTTTGATAATAGACTAAAAACCAATCTCTTTTATAAATATTATAGACAAAAAACCACGAAAACAGATCCTGATTTTACGCAAAATCAAATCGTAGAAAATAAATATGAAAGAATTTTTGATACCAACGGTTATGGCTTTGCGGGATCTTATCTAATTGCCGATGCGGTGGCAGTGTTGTTCTCTGCAGAAAAAGCAGCGCGAATGCCCACCGATAGTGAAATTTACGGCGAACCAGATTTGAATATCGTTTCCAACTTGGGATTAAAACCCGAAGAAAGCAACAATTTTAACCTCGGAGTAAAATTTGGTCCATACAAAATTAAAGATCATCGTTTTTCGTTTGGTGCAACCGGATTTATCCGCGATACCAAAGATAAAATCATGCGTCGTGCAACTTCCAATCTCAACGATGCTGTGGAACAAGCGCCTTTTGAAAACTTAGGAAAAACAAAATCTCATGGATTTGAAGTTGAATTGAAATACGATTACAAAGAAAAATTGTTTTTCAATGCGCAAGCCTCGAAATTCGATAGCCGATACAACGTAAAATACGACAACAACGGCAATGTATTGAGCAATTACAATGTACAATTGCCCAACGAACCTTATTTCAATGCACACGCAGGTTTGCAATATGTGGCAGGCGAAGTCCTTCAAAAGAAATCAACCTTGAATTTGTATTATGATTT
Source organism: Flavobacterium sp. (assembly GCA_035306305.1). Classification (GTDB taxonomy): domain Bacteria; phylum Bacteroidota; class Bacteroidia; order Flavobacteriales; family Flavobacteriaceae; genus Flavobacterium. Next base: position 22,608 of record DATGOD010000079.1, on the reverse strand, counting down.
CAGTTTTGTTGATTCGTTCTACGGCATTTGGGTGCCAAGAAAAGTAAAAGGTGTCGAAGCATTTGAAATTCCGCAGCAATTTGTACACAACGCCGGATTGAGTTACACGTTTCCGGGCAGACAATTCGTGTTGAGTTTCGACGTAAACAATATTTTCAATGCACAGGCATACGACAATTTTGCCGTGCAAAAACCCGGACGCGGTTTTTATGTGAAACTGAATTATTCATTTTTTTAAATTATAAATTAATCAATAAACATCATGAAGAAACAATTTTTGAGATTTTTGACCATCGGTTCTGTAATTACAGCTTTTGCCTTTGTAAGCTGCAACAGCGATGACAACATTGCCGACAAAGGAGAAAACAAACAAAACGACGAAAGATGGATTACTATCGCAGGAGCGAAACCATCAGATGTTCCAGGAAACGGAAGTGGCGGAACGGTACTTTATTCGGTATCGGAATCAGAAGCTAAAAATCCGAATAGAGAAATCCGTGTTTTCGAAGATGGCTTCAACGTTCGTTCAGAAAGAACTGCTCGTTTACAAGTTTCGGAAGATGGAAATACTTTGTTCAACATCGCTTATGCCGGCGACAACGGTGGCGAATTTTCCAATTATAGCATAGAGGGAGGAAATAATTTTGTTGAATTTGGAGCAAAAGTAAGTATTGCAGAATACGCCGGGACAGCACCACGATGGGCAAAACTTTTTGACGGTGACAAAACGGGAGTAGCTGTTAGCGTAACAAGACCGGCACCAAATGAAGGAGATTACCAATACACTCGTGGAGAAGCAACTGTAGTGTCTTTAGATTTACAAAATGCAGAAATTTTAACTTATGAGCAATATGAACTTCCATTGACACCAGAAGAAGAAATCGAAGGTTATCATATTTTTAGATTAGATTCGCCAGTGTTAAACAAAGCAAAAAATAAACTAATTATTGGCACTTGGATGGGGAAAACTGATCCGAATACAGGTGAAAGTGATAGTAATTCATTCGATAGGCTAAACGCAAAATCTGTTGTGGTAGATTATCCTTCGTTGAAAAATCCAAAAGTGATTACTTCTGAAAACGCCAACGGAGATACTAGCGGATACAGAAGTTTCAACAGCTTTTTGGCAGATGACGGAAACATTTATCAAGCGACACAACGCGACGTAAACGGTTCAAAAATATTGAGAATCAATCAAAACAATGAGTACGACAATTCGTATGTATTATCATTAGACGACGCTTTGGGAGTTACTGATTCTTATATCGAATCTTGGAGATACGTCGGTAATGGTGTTGCGTTGGTAATGTACACGCACAGCGGGTCTGCTTTGAGTTCATTGTCTAATCAAGAACAAAGTTTTATAGCACAAGTTAATTTATTCAATAAAACAGCAACACAATTAGATTTACCATATGATGTAGATTTATATATGTTCCAAAACCAAGGATTTGCAGTTGTAGGAGACGAGGTTTACTTTACTTTTGCTCCGGTAGGAAAAGACGGAAACATCTATATTTTTAACAGCAAAACAGGTGAAGTAACGAAAGGAGCGAAATTAATCAACGAACCCGGGAATCATTTTATCGGAACGTTCTAATTTTTTCATAATAATTCTATCAAAACCTCAGACTTTCACGTTTGGGGTTTTGGTATGTTTTTAAATTGCTGCACAGAATCTTTTTATTCCATTAATTTCCTTATTAAAATATGTCTCATCAAAAAAAGAAAAAATACGGTTTCAGAAAGCTGATGAACGACCTGCATTTGTGGTTGGGCGTATCCAGTTCATTGATTTTGTTTATCGTTTGTTTCACAGGAACAGTATATGTTTTCAAACCCGAAATCGAAGAATTTTTAGAGCCCGAAAAATATCAGGTAGCAAACGTTTTGGACCAAAAAATATCGCTGGACGAATTGGCAAAAAACACCGCCAAAGAAACCCAAGGCGAAATCAACCGCATTACATTTACCACAGACGAAACCCGAACGTATGAAATCAACGTGAAAACCAATCCGGAAAACCGTCGTGGCGAAACCTTTTTGGTCGATCCATATACCGGCGAAATCAAAGGTGGAACCAAAGGCGTTGCTTCCGAGTTTTTCATGACCATGTTCAAACTGCACCGTTGGTTAATGCTCGACGCAGCAATCGGAAGACCTGTTGTGGGCGTTGCCACCATTATTTTTATTCTCTTAGGGTTTTCGGGGTTTTTCTTGTGGTTGCCCAAAAAAATCAAAGGATTCAAAAGTTTTAAACCCGGCTTAAAAATCAAATGGAACGCCAATTGGAAACGAATCAACCACGATTTGCACGTAACACTCAGCTTTTACAGTTTGATTTTAATCATGCTCATGGCATTTTCCGGATTGTTTTGGTCGTTTGATTGGTACAAAAAATTTCTGTCGGTTACGCTCGATGCACAAGTGGGGAAATATCCGGCACCCTCTTCATTGAAAAACGGGGAACCAGAGAAAAAATCGGAACGAAAAGACCAAGAAAAAGAAAAAGCCACACCAAACATCTTGATTTCGTACGAAGAAGCCTTGCAAATTGCACAGAAAGAATTGCCCTATAAAGGACAAACCACCATTTCGTCGCCCGAGAAAAGCGGAGTATATAAAATTTCTAAAAACAACGAAAACCGTTTGAATGCCACCGCTTTTGACCAACTAAGCATCGACGCTGAAACCGGAAAAGTAACCGAAAAAGTGTTGTTTGCCGATTATCGCACGGGCGAAAAAATAGCCAAGCAAATCAAAGCCATTCACATGGGAACGATTTACGGAACGTTCTCGAAATGGTTGTATTTTATTGCGTGTTTAATCGCGACATCGTTGCCTATAACTGGAATTTTTATCTGGCTCAATAAAATGAAAAAGAAACCCAAAAAGTAAATATTCCTATCAAAAACCCTCCAATAACGCACCAATGTTGTTGGAGGTTTTTTTATAACTAAAAAGTGAATTGTTTTTTTGTACCTTTGAAAGGTGTTTTGTTTACCAAAAACATCTGGATGTTTTTACCGCCACTGCAGAGTTTGCGAGAAGACAGGAATTAAACAAAAGAAAACAATAAACAAGTACTCAAAGTCGGGGAGGCTTTGGGTAGCGGATCCGGAAGGGTGATGATGTAAGTAATCAATAGCAAAAAAAGAGTTATGGAACTTATCCGAAAATATTTTGACAAATATATGAAGCAATCTGAAAAAGATTGGAAAACGGTTTCTTCGCTATTCCGAAAACAAGAATTTCCGAAAGGGTACATCTTGTTGCACACCGGACAAACAGAAAACTATCTGTCTTTTCTAAATAAAGGTATTGTACGTTTTTTTATTTCCAAGGAAGATAATGATCTGACTTTTGATTTTGCTTTTGAAAATAATTTTTTCAGCGGCTATAGTTCGTTTTTGACCCGTAATCCATCGGTCTATCAGATAGAAGCTCTTACCCAAATTGAAGTTTGGCAGTTGTCTTATCATGATTTACAGAAGGTGTATAATGAAACGGATATCGGAAATTTTATAGGACGCCAGGCGGGTGAGGAATTATTTCTTAAAAAATCCAAAAGAGAGCTTTCCTTTCTAAATGAAACCGCAGAGGAGCGTTATCTAAACTTGTTTACCGAGCAACCCAATCTTTTGCAAAAAATCCCTTTGAAATACATCGCTTCTTACATTGGCATAACGCCACAAGCACTGAGCAGAATACGAAAACGTAATTTATTCACGAAATAGCCATTGCCTCTTATTTCTTAACTTGGGTTCATTGTTTCATCGGCAAAACTTGACGAACTTTGTCAAAAATAAATGATATGAAACCATTAATCGTCTTACTTGGAGTGTTTGGTATTTCATTAACACTAACCAGAATTTTACGAGGGCATTTTGATTTCGCTTTATCGGGGAGAATAGCAATGTCAGCGATGCTGGTGTTTACGGCAATCGGACATTTTGTATTTACCAAAGGAATGACCATGATGTTACCCGATTTTATTCCGTATAAAACTGAAATTATTTATCTGACAGGGGTTATTGAAATTGTAGCAGCCTTTGGATTATTTATTTCCCCACTCAGGATAATTACCGGGTGGTTGTTAATTTTGTTTTTTATTTTAATACTTCCCGCAAATATTTATGCAGCAATAAAACACATTGATTATCAAAAAGCGACTTTTGACGGCAATGGCTTAACCTATTTATGTTTTAGAATACCTTTACAGTTCCTTTTTATTGCATGGGTTTATCTGTCATCTATAAGAGTCTAAATATCTTCACATAAAAAAACAATTCTTTACAAATGTCATTCTCCAATTATTGGTTACCTCTCAGCTTTGCAGAGTAAAATTTGACAAAGAAGTCATTTAAATATGCATCCGGTGAGTGATTCCTGAATTTCATTGCTGATGTTCAATACCAATAATTTATTCACGATTACTGATTTGATCGGCAATAATTTTCAACTTTAACCCGATTGATGTTTGGAATGCTTAAGGCTTCACCGACAAAAACATATTTATAAATTCCGATGATATTTTTTAGTGATTCCGTATTGGCATTTGTCAAAATTTCCCTCACAGGATGATTGTTTCTGTGTTATTATAGAAATTTATCCAAAAATATATATTTTCTTTTATTTAATTCCTAAATATGTTCGGAAGTAACCGCATTCGGCAATCACGTCTTGGTAATATTTTGTGTCGGAATAATTTTGTTGTAAATCTTCAAAACCTTGCCATTTTTTAAAGCTGACAAAATCGCCGTAAGGGTAAAAATATTCATTCGGCATAAAGTAACTTGTCGCATAAAAATCGTTGCGTTCCACTTTGGCAAACATATACGCCATTTTGGCTTTTTGTTCGTTGTTGGTTGCTGCTTTTTGAGCCAACGCATAATATTTTTTCACATTTTCCATGCCGTACAACATTTTTTCATGCTCTTTGGAAATACTGTTTCCGTATTCATTGATAATGTTGTTGTAATAAAAAGCACGTGCATTGCCAAAATACGACGCATTGTAGAACGCGTTGCCAACCAACAAAGCATTGTTGTAAACATCGTCGCCGGCTTTGATTTTTCCTTGCATTTCTTTTACTTTTTGCAAAAACGACAACATGGTATATTTTACCGACTGTTTTGCTTGATGGTCGCAATCGTTGCAATCTTTTATTTTTCCGTTGAACGGATTTCCAGGCAATTCCAATGCTTTATAATCCACCGTTTCGGTTTCATATTTTTCGGTTCGCCAGTTGTATTGTCGTCTTTCAAAAGGCGGAATTTTCTCAAACTCGGCAATCGCTTCGTCAATCTTGTCTTGATAGAACAAATAAATTCCGCGACTTTCGTAAATATCTGCCAATTTATATGGATAAATCCCCACGAAAATATCTTGCCAAGCCGAACGTTTGTCGCTCAAAAGAAAACGTTCCATCGCTTCGCTTTGTGTTTGATCTTTGTAAAATCCTTTGATAGAATAGGTCAATTCTGCCATCAAAGGATTGTTTTGCTCTTGATACAAAGCACTGATATATTTCTTGGTAAACTCCTGCAAATAGTTAATTCTACGATTGTTTTCCCAACTGTTTTCATTGCCTTCGTCATAAAACAACCAATTGGCATCTTCAATCAATTTGGCTTCGGCATTCAAATCCATTTTGTCGGTCGAAAGCAAATTATTCAGCAAACGCAAACTGCGCACCTGTCCTTTTTGGTTTTCGTTTTTGGTCAATCGGTAGGCATCTTGTAACTGATTGGTCGCTTTTTTGTAATCGCCAACCAACGCATTGAAATATGCCGCCGCCGATTTCCACATATAAGGATTCGACACTTTTTCGGCATCTGCCACGCTGTTGAGCCACTTCAATTGTGTTGCATCAATTTTGGATTTAATTTCCTTTTTGATTTTTTTCGGAAGCACATCGCGTTGGGCATATCCGGTGTAAATATTGATGTTTTGCTCGTTGATATTAATCCAGCGCGACAACAAAAAATCCAAATGTTTGGAAGCCGGATTTTGCTTGTACAAATCCTGCATTGCCTCGAAACTGTTGGTGTAATAACCTTGCAAGGCATACAAAGTTTCTTTGACGGATTTGTCTGAAACCGATTTTAATAAATTTTCAAACGCTGGTTTATCCAAAGGTTTGTAATCGAACAAAGCAGACGGCATCATCGCTTCGGAATGATTGAAAACTTCGGCAAACAATGCGTTGGATTTTTCGTAATTATTCAAACTTTTATACGCACCGGCAACATAGCTTAAACCGCGATAATACAAGGTGTTTTTGGGGTGGTCTTTGGCGGTTTCTTCAAAAAAAGCAATGACCGAAGTTCGTTCGTCTGAATAGAATTTGGCACGCAAAACCTGAAACCAGATTCGGTTTTTAAAAAAGGCATCTTTGTTTGAGGCTTCTGTTTTATAAAAACCTTCGATTCGGCTTACAAAATCTTGAGTTCCTCTATATTCTGTGCGATTGTCGTAATTCCAATAATCGTAGGTTTGATTAGAAAATACTTCGTTTCCGCGTGAAATGAAGATAAAAGCTAAGAAATTTTGCGTTTTTGGGTCGGAAATATCCAATTGATATTTGAATTCCTGTTGTTTAAAAGCAGCTTCTCTATCTTGCGATTTACTAATTTCTACAATTTTATCATTGATTTCTTTATCAAACAAATAATACGTTACCGCATCGGGGTTGTATTTCTTCAAATACGCCGTCCAATCGTCTGCACTTTCTTTGTTCAACGCATCTTGATTGATTGTATATCCATCGTAAAAAGTGGTATAATCGTCGTAGAAAAACGGTTCGTAGTTTTTGTTATTTACCGTGATTTCGGGCGAAAAGAGTGAATTGTATCCCGCACCCCACCAATCGCTGGCACATCCATACGCATAAATTCCAAAACCAAATATCGCGGCAATGCTACCAATGGTTAATAGTTTGAAAAGCTTCTTTTTCATATTGTTGTAAATTTTGTTCGTTCAAATCGTAAAGAATGATTTCTTTCGGTTTGTTTTTCATATTTTTCTTCAGGTCGGCAATCATTTCCTTTAATTGCTTTGCCGAGGTTTCTTCTATTTTTATCTCGTCGTTTTTTGCCAGAAATCGTCCTTTGTACACCAAATCTTCCAGCACTTTATAACGATTTTCGTCGATTTGTTTAAACTGCTTCGAGTTTAAATCCGTTGCTCTTAAACCGCCGATTAAATTCGTAACCTGATTTTGGCGAATGTGCACGCCCCAACTGAAAATGGGCAAAGCAACATCCAAAGGTAACGAATAATTTTGTAAGGATTTGATGTATCGCCGGGCAACCGCACGGTCGTAAATCGAATTGTTTTCGCCGGAACTAATCACGCCCATATTGTAATACATCAACACGCCGTTTTGCACGTTGGGAATGCCTGTTTTTTCGGGATATTTGATTTGATGCAAACGAATGGTTGCCGACAAATTGGGGTGCAGTTTTTTAAATTCGTCGAGGAAATGAAAGTAATTTTGTTTGGATTTCAAGCTCCAATCGCAATCAAATTGGATTTCATTGACGGTGATTCCCGCCGATTGATTGATTTGCTGAATATAACGGTAAACCTTTGTTGATAGACTGTCGGCAGCATTTTGCAGAAACACTTCGTTTTTGATATAAACCACCGGAACAATCTCCAGATTTTGCGGTTTGTGGTCGAAAACAACGGCAGAAACCGGAATGGCTTGGGTGTCTTTGAGGGCAACATCGAAATAGCGCACATAGAGTTTTTGTACGTTTAACTCGTTTAAATATTGCTGTTCCACAGACGTGAGCTTGAACGATGTACGCCAAAAATAAAACGAAACCGGTATGTGCTCGGTGTGTGCCGTACAGCCACACAAAGCAATGACCGATAAAAGTGCCAACCATTTTTTCATGGTTCAAAAATACAGAAAGTTGCGGAATTATTGTTTTTTGAACCGAAGATTCAAAATTTCGAGGAAAACTCATTGATTGAATAGGAAAAATGGTATTTAGAAGGTCATCCGACGCTATTAATAATGCATCCGAAAAGGCTTCTAAAATGGTGGGGTTATTTAAGGATGCGTTTTAAAAAGTGATAAAGAAGCTGTTTGTCAGTGGATTGAATAACTCTTAATAGTAAGAAGGGATTCTGGAGAATGGTCAGTAAGAAGCGCTGTTTTGATTGACGAAAATCCGAGCATTAAAACTTGGATTTTCCATCTTATTATTTAATTTGTAAAGACAATTGAAGAATACTAAACCACATAAAAATTAACTTTTTATTTGCATTCGTGAAAAAATGTTGTACATTTGAATTATCAACTTAAAAAGAAGACGCCTATAAAAGAACAATACTTTTAAAATTACATAACGACAAAAGTATTGATTATGAACACAAAAGAAACTACTGATGCAGTATTGGTCAGGCAATATGTGCATGGAAGTGAGCAGGCGTTGGCAGAACTCATAGACAGACACCAAGTAAAAATTTACAGTTTTATTTTTTCAAAAGTTCGTGATAGAGATCTTACGGAAGATATTTTTCAGGACACTTTTATCAAGGTTATTCACACTTTGAAAAAAGGCAAATATAACGAAGAAGGCAAATTTGTTTCGTGGGTGGTTCGCATCGCACACAATCTGATTATTGATTATTACAGAAAAAACAACAAAATGCTCATGCAACGTGAAAATGAAGAGTTTTCGATATTCAGATATATGGAAGACAATGCGCCTTCTGCCGAAGATGCTTTGGCACGTTTGCAAGTTGAAAAAGAAATTTGCGGATTGTTAGAATTACTCCCTGAAGACCAGCAGGAAGTGGTCAAACTACGCATATTTCAAGACATGAGTTTTAAGGAAATCGCAGAGCAAACCGGTGTGAGTATCAACACAGCTTTGGGCAGAATGCGATATGCGGTGTTGAATATGCGGAAAATTTTGGAACAAAAAACAATTATTATAGAATCTGTGTAAATTGATTTAAAAAAATTAAAAGAACATACAATATTTTTTCTGTCGATAGCGTTATCCTACAAATGACTCAAATTCAAAACAATATGACAGAAAATTACGCAGCAAAAAAAGAAAAAGAATTAAAACCTCAAAAAGCTACCATTCAAACGATTTTGAATTATTCAAAAGCATATAAAGTGGTGAAAAGTAAAGGTTTTTCTTTCGGAATGAATGCAAACTAAAAAAACGTCGAAAGACGTTTTTTTAGTTTTGAACTTTGTACCAATCGTTAATCACAGATTTTCTGCCTACGGTTTTGGTAATAATATCATTGTCTAAATTCCAACCACGTGCCGGAGAAAATTCTCTGGCATAATAGATAATTTGCAAATGCAATTTGTTCCACAATTCTTCTGGGAATAATCTTTTAGCATCTTTTTCGGTTTGAACAACACTTTTTCCATTGCTCAAATTCCAGCGATACATCAATCGATGAATGTGTGTATCAACCGGAAATGCCGGAACATCAAAAGCTTGTGACATCACTACGCTGGCGGTTTTGTGTCCAACTGCTGGCAATGCTTCCAAAGCAGAAAAATTATCCGGAACTTCTCCGTCGTATTCTTCAATCAAGATTTTACTCAAACCATAAATTCCTTTTGATTTCATCGGCGAAAGTCCGCACGGACGAATAATATCAGCAATTTCTTCTATCGATAATTTGACCATATCATAAGGATTATCAGCTACAGAAAAAAGCTTGGGCGTGATTTTATTAACCCGCTCATCGGTGCATTGAGCAGAGAGCAAAACCGCAATCAGCAAAGTGTAAGCATCTTTGTGATTAAGCGGAATTGGCGGGTTGGGATACAATTCTTCTAAGGTGTCGATAATAAAATTGATTCGTTCAGATTTTTTCATGCCGATAATAAATAATAACTTTGATTGAGAATACAAAAATAAGAAATATGACGACATTAAACATAGGTGATAAAGCACCAGATTTTTCGGGAATTAATCAATATGGAGAAGAGGTGAGTTTGGAACAATTTAAAGGAAAAAAAATCGTGTTGTTTTTTTATCCGAAAGCTTCCACACCAGGTTGTACAGCAGAAGCGTGCAATTTGCAGGATAATATACAACGGTTTGAAAATGAAGGTTATCAGATTATTGGCGTGAGTGCCGATTCGCAAAAACGTCAGGCGAACTTTGCAGAAAAAAACAAACTTGATTATCCGTTAATCGCCGATGAAGACAAAACCATTATCAACGCCTATGGCGTTTGGGGACCAAAGAAATTTATGGGAAGAGAATATGACGGTATCCACAGAACGACTTTTATTATCGACGAAAACGGAATTATCCAAAATATAATTATCAAAGTCAAAACAAAAGACCACGCAAATCAGATTTTATAATGAAAAATCCGCTCGAAAGCGGATTTTTTAGAGCCTGTTTAAAATTCATCTAATAATTTGTTTATGTTTATTTTTGGTCATAAAGGCGTCAAATTTTAATATAATTCACTTCGTCTTCATACGAGCGAATTGCACCGGTTTCTAAAGTAACCAATAAACGTCCGTCGTCTGTCCAACGGGCATTTTTGACTTCTTCGCCAACAAAAATTTCCAATTCTCTGCCGAGTTCATCAATGATATACAGCATTTGTCCTTCAAATCTGAAGTTATTCGATTGTCTAAAGTTTTCTGTAAATTCCATAATCAAAAGTTTAAGTCAAAAATAATAAACTTAGTCCAATAATCTATCATCTGGCAATTATTTTATTTAATCATTAATTTGTAATAACTTTGAGGAACGAAATTTTCTGGTTATGAGTACGTCAATAGAATTAAAAAATCAGGTTATCGAAAAGATAAAATCGGCAGATGATAAACTGCTCCGAATGATAAAAGCATTGGTAGAAAGCTATCAAGAGGAAGAAATGGGGGGGTCAGAAATGCACAAAGAAATTTTAGAAGAACGATTGAAATTTCATCAAGAAAATCCTCAAGATGGAAAATCGTGGGAAGAAATTAAAGTTTCTATAATGCAGGAATATGGCTTATAAATTAATTGTAAAATCATTAGCCGAAGATGATATTAGAGGAATTGTTGAGTGGTATGCAGAACAGTCAAAACAACCACCCTCTAAATTTTTATTGAAACTCAGTATAGGGCTTGATTCTATTACAAAAAATCCTGAACATTATCAGAAAAGATTTGATCAAGTAAGAATTCATTTTTTGAAAAAATTTCCATACGGTATATATTATACTATTCAAGAGCATACTGTTTTTGTTCATGCCGTTTTACACACAAAAAGGAATCCTCTAATTGGAATAAAAAGAGTATAATTAATTAAACTAAATCAGCCACCAAACTAAAAAAACAAAAAACAATGTCAGACGATAAAAAAGTGATTTTTTCGATGTCGAAAGTAAGCAAAACCTACTCTTCGACCAATAAGCAAGTACTAAAAGATATTTATTTGAGTTTCTTCTACGGAGCCAAAATCGGGATTCTCGGACTCAATGGTTCTGGGAAATCTTCGTTATTGAAAATTATTGCCGGAGTAGATAAAAATTACCAAGGCGATGTGGTTTTTGCACCCGGATACACAGTTGGTTATCTAGAACAAGAACCACAATTGGACGAAGATAAAACCGTTATCGAAGTGGTGCGTGAAGGTGTTGCCGAGACGATGGCTGTTTTGGACGAGTTCAATAAAATAAACGATATGTTTGGACTTCCAGAAGTCTATGAAGATGCCGATAAAATGCAAAAACTCATGGACAAACAAGCCGAATTACAAGATAAAATCGACGCACTCGGAGCGTGGGAAATCGATAATAAACTTGAGGTTGCCATGGATGCACTTCGCACACCAGATCCCGATACGCCAATAAAAGTATTGTCTGGAGGAGAAAAACGTCGGGTGGCACTTTGTCGTCTTTTGTTGCAACAACCGGATGTGTTGTTGCTCGATGAGCCAACAAACCATCTCGATGCCGAATCGGTACATTGGTTAGAACAACATTTGCAACAATATAAAGGAACTATCATCGCAGTAACCCACGACCGTTATTTCTTGGACAATGTTGCCGGTTGGATTCTAGAATTGGACAGAGGAGAAGGCATTCCATGGAAAGGAAACTATTCATCTTGGCTTGACCAAAAGTCAAAACGAATGGAACAAGAAGAAAAAACAGCTTCTAAACGCAGAAAAACTTTGGAGCGAGAATTGGATTGGGTGCGTCAAGGAGCAAAAGGTCGTCAAACCAAACAAAAAGCACGTTTGCAAAACTATGACCGACTGTTAAACGAAGACCAAAAACAATTAGAAGAAAAATTAGAATTGTATATCCCGAACGGACCGCGATTGGGAACAAATGTGATTGAAGCAGTTGGTGTTTCTAAGGCTTATGGAGATAAATTGCTGTATGAAAACCTGAATTTTAAACTACCACAAGCCGGGATTGTGGGGATTATCGGACCAAACGGAGCAGGAAAAACAACCATTTTCCGAATGATTATGGGAGAAGAGCAGCCAGATAACGGAGAATTTGTAGTCGGTGATACCGTAAAAATCGCTTATGTAGATCAAACACATAAAAACATCGACCCTGAAAAATCAATTTGGGAAAACTTCTCTGATGGACAAGAACTGATTATGATGGGTGGAAGACAAGTAAATTCTAGAGCATATCTAAGCCGATTTAACTTTGGCGGAAGTGAGCAAAACAAAAAAGTAGCGACACTTTCCGGTGGTGAACGTAACCGATTGCATTTGGCGATGACGCTCAAAGAAGAAGGAAACGTATTGTTACTCGATGAGCCTACCAACGATTTGGACATCAACACACTTCGTGCTCTGGAAGAAGGTTTGGAAAACTTTGCCGGTTGTGCGGTGGTGATTTCTCACGACAGATGGTTCTTGGACAGAATCTGTACGCATATCCTCGCTTTTGAAGGCAATTCGGAAGTGTATTTCTTTGAAGGTGGTTTTTCAGATTACGAAGAAAATCGCAAAAAACGATTGGGAGATGTTAATCCAACCCGTATCAAATACAAAAAGTTAATTAGATAACAACAAAAAACCTGTCAGTTTGCGAAATCTGGCAGGTTTTTACTTTTACAATCCATTAATTACTAAATCAATACCACCTTCTTTTATTCTTTTTAGAGTTGGTTGACTTTCTCGAATTGTTGCTTTTGTTCTTATTTCTAAAATCTTTTTTCGGCGGATTCTGAGGTTTTTCCGACAAAGATTTCGGCGGATTTTCTTGCCAAGGAAACGGATTGTCACTAACAACTTTAATCTTCTTACGGATAAGTTTTTCGATGTTTTGCAAATAGTTTTTTTCATCTCTTCCGCAAAACGAAATAGCAATTCCTTCATTTCCGGCTCTACCCGTTCGCCCAATGCGATGCACATACGTTTCCGGAACGTTTGGCAAATCATAGTTAATCACATAAGGCAACAAATCAATATCAATACCGCGCGACGCCACATCAGTAGCAACCAAAATATCAATCTCATTGTTTTTAAAACTGTTCAATGCTCTTTGTCTTGCATTTTGCGATTTATCACCGTGAATTGCCTCCGCAGTAATATTATTTTTTTGCAGAAATTTCGCCACATTATTCGCACCGCCTTTAGTTCGTGTAAAAATCAACACATTTTTGAGCTGCTGTGTTTGGATAATGTGAAGCAATAATTTGCGTTTATTTTCTTTCTCGACCAAATACACTTTTTGCGTAACAATTTCCGAAGCACTCGAAACAGGAGCCACCGAAACATATTCCGGATTGTTCAAAAAATTATCCGCCAATTCACGAATAGCAATCGGCATAGTGGCAGAAAACAAAAGCGTTTGTCTGTTCTCGGGCGTCAGTTTGATAACCTTTTTCACATCGTTGATAAAACCCATATCCAGCATAAGGTCGGCTTCGTCCAAAACCAAATGATGCAAATGATTCAAATCGATGAAACCTTGTTTGTGCAAATCCAGCAATCGACCAGGCGTAGCCACCAACACATCAGTGCCCTCTTTGAGCGTATTGACCTGAGATACTTGCGAAACACCACCAAAAATCACCAAAGTTTTGATTTTAGTATATTTAGCATAAGTATCAAAATTTTCAGCAATCTGGATAGCCAATTCACGTGTAGGAGTCAAAACCAACGTCCGAATCCGTTTTGTCCGTTTAGAATTGCTTACCAATCGATGCAGATAATTTATAATCGGAATGGCAAAAGCACCCGTTTTTCCGGTTCCGGTTTGTGCCGTGCCAACCAAATCTTTTTCGTTTAGAATGATTGGAATAGCTTTCTGCTGAATCGGAGTAGGGGTTTTATAACCAATATCGTTAATCGCTTCCTGTAAATTTCGTATCAGGTCGAAGTCTTTAAAATCCATATTTGTTTTATAAACCACAAAGATAGTCAGATTCAATTAATAAATATAAAGACCTATAATATTAACCAAAAGTAATTTAATCCATACAATATTGATGCTGAGGAACACAAAAACGACCCGTAGCAACACAAAAACGATTTGTGGCAATCTGAAAATGATGAATTTGAATTATATAAGTACTCGTTTTTCTTAAAAAAATAATCGTACATTTGCCAGTACATACCTCTGTATGGGTTTTTTAGAAAAAATTAATAGGGAATCAAGTGCAAATCTTGAGCTGTACCCGCAACTGTAAGCTATAAAAACTCATTTATAATAAAACCACTGGTGAAAACCGGGAAGGAATAAATGAGATGCGAGCCAGGAGACCTGCCCTCAGAGAAAAGAATTAATCTTCGGGAATAAAGATTATGTTGTAATGAAAATAAAGCTGTTTGTACGCAGACAGCATATTGATATTATACATGATAACCACAAGAAGATTGTTCTTTTTGTGGTTTTTTTATGTGAAATATTAAATACAAATAAACAATGAGAAAAAATTATTTTTTAGCCTTAGGCTTATTATTTTCGGCATTTGCCACACAAGCCCAAACCCAATATGTTGATGGGATATTGGTTTTGAATGAAGGAGGTGCAGGGACAAACAATGCATCTGTATCGTATATTAATGCGGCAGGACAAGTGAGTAACTACATCTTCCAGACCGCTAATAATGTAAACGTATTGGGTGATGTTGCACAAGGCATGGCAACCGACGGCGAAGTAACGTTGATTATGTTAAACAATTCTGATAAGATAGAAGTAGTTGATGCCAAAACTTTTGTTTTGATTGAAACGATTGACGAAGGAATCGTTCTTCCGAGATATGCTGTTATCCACGAAGGAAAAGCCTATGTAACCTGTTGGGGAGAAGATGATGAGGCTTATATGGCGATAATTGATATGGAAACTTATGCGATAGAAGATACAGTTTCGTTAGCTCCCGGAGTAGAGCAAATCTATGAGAAAGACGGGAAAATCTATATTCTGCACATGGGCGGTTTCGGTACAAACAACATCATGTCTGTCTATGATATTGAAACTGAAGAAATCGAAGAAGTAATCGTAGGCGATTCGCCGACCGAATTGGTTTTTTATGATGATTATGCTTATGTGATTAGCCAAGGGAGGTCATGGGGAGATATATTAGAGCCTAGTTTCCACCGCGTTAATTTATCTACATTAGCTGTCGAAGAAATTGACGAATTGGTTACCGAAGACGACGAGATTGTAGGAGAATACAAATTTATCGCTCGATACGAAGATACTTTTTACATCAAAGTATCGGCAGATGTTTACACTTTTGATGTAGAAACACAAACTTTAAGTGAAGAACCGATTATCGAAACAGGTATTACGAGTTGGAGCGGAGTTTATGGCATGTCTATCATTGGAGATAAAGTGTATTTGGCAGATGCCAAAGGTTTTATGGGAGATGCTGGCGAAGTATTTGTATATTCATTAGACGGAGAATTAGAAAATACTTTTGAAGTAGGAGATGGACCAAATAATATTTACCCATCTGCAGCATCTGCGACAAGCAGCGATCAATTTGGCAAAGAAACCATTAAATTATATCCAAACCCGGCAACAAATCGTGTTTTCCTTACAGCCGAAAACAATGCGCAAATACGCGTATTTGATATGTTAGGCAAAGAATTGATGAATACCACTTATCAATCACACGGCATTGACATCAGCGGGTTATCAGCCGGAACATATTTGATGCATGTTCAAAACAATAAGCAAACACAAACAATCAGATTTGTGAAAAAATAATGAAAAAAATATTTTCGTTAATGCTATTCGGAGGTTGTGTGTGGATGTCCCATGCACAACCTTTTGCACCTCAGGCAGGTGAGGAGGGGAGCACCGCCATTCACAAAGACAGTGAATTGTTTGTGGCTTGGGCAACCGGTATCGAACTGCAAAGAGGTTATCAAAATATCAGCAATCCAGATTTGGGATATGCAACCGGAGGCGAACCTGAATATGCGTTGGGTTATCCGGACGGAAGCGTAGTGAGTTTGGGCGACCGTGGCGAAGCGATGCTGACATTTGACTTGCCAATTGAAGATAAACCCGGATTTGATTTCGCTGTTTTTGAAAATGGTTCGGTGGGATATTTAGAGTTGGCTGTGGTAGAAATCAGTTCAGATGGAGTGAATTATTTTCGCTTTCCTGCTGTAAGTGCAACACAAACCGATGAGCAAATAGGTACATTCGGAACGCCGGTAGCCACCGATTTGCACAATCTGGCAGGAAAATATATCGGCAAATACGGAACGCCTTTCGACATTAGCGATATCAACGATTCTCCTTTGCTGGATAAATCACAAATTCGATATGTGAAAATCATTGATGTGGTCGGAAGCATAGATGAAAATTATGGCACTTTCGATTCAGAAGGCAATATTATCAACGATTCGTATCCTACACCATTCCCAACCGGTGGTTTTGATTTACAGGCAGTTGGTGTTATTCATCAAGGTGTGCCAAATGCTTTGGACGGCAATGTTTTTCAGTCGCTTCAAATTTATCCAAATCCGTTTGAAAATCAGGTTTTTATAGAAGGAATCGAACCGGCCGATTTATCGATTACCATTTATAATATGCAAGGCGAAATTTGTTTGCAAATATCAAATGACCAAATAAATACCTCAGGTTTGCCGAGCGGTGTTTATATGTTGCGATTGGAAACACAAGGAAAACAAGTGTTTCAAAAAATGGTTAAATAAATTTTCATTCGTTTTATATTTGGTAAATTTGCAGTAATAATCTAAAAAATATAATCATGAAATGGTTACAGAATTTCGCTCTACTTTCCTTTTTATCAGTAGGATTGGTAGCATGCGGAGAAAAAACAAATCAGGAAACAGATGCTGTTGCTGAAAATGATGCACCGCAAACGGAACAAACTGATCAAAAAAACGATGTGGTTCAAGGCGAATTGGCCAAAGCCGATTTTGAAATCGAAGGAATGTCGTGTGCTATCGGATGTGCGGCTGTTATCGAGAAAAAATTAGCTGCATTAGACGGAGTAAAAGAAGCCAAAGTTGATTTTGATTCTAAAAAAGCTGAGGTAATTTACGATGACGCCAAACAAAACGCAACAACACTACAAGAAACTGTGGAAAAAGTAGCTGATGGCGAAACTTACAAAGTAAAAAATATCCATACAGAAAAAGCTGCGGAAGTTTAATAGTTCGTTTAAAGTTTAAGGTTGAAAAGTTTAAAGTTAAACTTGGACTAAACAAAAAACCTCGAAAGTATCAGTCTTCCGAGGTTTTTTTATGGTTGAAAATAATTTTAAACTTTCATGATTTCTTCTTCTTTCACGCTAAAAATCTCATCAATTTTTTGCACGTAAGAGTCTGTCAATTTTTGAATATCTTCTTCGGCAGCTTTGCAAATATCTTCGGCAAGACCGTTTTTTTCTTCTTTTTTGATGTCGTTGTTGGCATCTTTACGAGCGTTTCTCACGCTGATTTTTGCATCTTCAGCTTCAGATTTGGCTTGTTTTACCAAATCTTTACGTCTTTCTTCCGTCAAAACCGGAATGTTGATGATAATCGACTCGCCATTGTTCATCGGGTTTAAACCTAAATTGGCAACCATAATTGCTTTTTCAATAGGTTGCAACATATTTTTCTCCCACGGCACAATGCTTAATGTTCTGGCATCCGGAGCATTGATGTTGGCAACTTGCGATAGTGGAGTTGCAGAGCCGTAATAATCCACAAAAACACTTCCCAACATTTGCGGAGATGCTTTTCCGGCACGAATATTCAAGAATGCTTTTTGCAAATGCTCAATTGCACCTTGCATAGATTCTTTAGCTTGATCTTTTATAAAATTAATTTCTTCTGTCATGATTTTATTTATTTAATAAACCGTTGTACCAATTGTTTCACCAGTACATACTTTGAGTAAATTTCCTTCTGTATTCATATCAAAAACCACAATCGGTAGTTGATTTTCTTGGCTGAGCGTGAAAGCTGTTGTGTCCATCACATTGAGTCCTTTTTTCAAAACATCGCTAAAAGTAATTAAATCAAATTTGGTTGCAGAACTGTCCTTTTCCGGATCGGCAGTATAAATACCATCCACTCGTGTTCCTTTCAAAATTACATCAGCATTGACTTCGATTCCTCTAAGCACAGCCGCTGTATCTGTAGTGAAATAAGGATTTCCTGTTCCGGCTCCAAAAATCACGATACGACCTTTTTCCAAATGTCTGACTGCTCTTCTTTTGATATAAGGTTCTGCTACAGCTTCTATTTTCAAAGCAGTTTGCAATCTGGTAAGCAATCCAATGCTTTCCAATGCTCCTTGCAAAGCCATCCCATTAATTACGGTAGCAAGCATTCCCATATAATCACCTTGCACACGATCCATACCTTTACTGGCTCCGGCAACACCTCTAAAAATATTTCCTCCTCCGATCACGATAGCTATTTCTACGCCTTGGTCGTGTACTTTTTTGATTTCTTCGGCGTATTCTGCCAATCTTTTTGGGTCGATACCGTATTGACTTTCACCCATCAAGGCTTCGCCACTTAGTTTCAGAAGTATTCGTTTGTATTTCATTGTGAGGAAAATTTATTTGCAAATATACCATTTTTGTTATTGTTTGAAAACAAATTCGGCATAGCACAGCAATATTTTTAACGATTTGTTCAAATGAGGAAAAAACTGTACTTTTGAGCGAGGCTAACAGTTGCCGAAATCATTGCTTAAAATGAAAAATAATCAGATGATGAAAATATGGTTTATCCTGCTTGTGGTGCTTACTGCCAATATTGGTTTTGCTCAGTCAGATGAAGATGAAATTAAAGAAGAAAGAACTGTTTTGGTAGATGATCCATTTTACCGAGAAGACCATTTTTATGTTGGGATTTCGCATAGTATTTTGCAAGATAAACCACAAGGATTTTCTCAGAACTCTTTGTCGCCCAATATCGTTTTGGGTTTTCTACGAGATATTCCAATAAATGAACAACGCAATTGGGCGATTGCTCCGGGTTTGGGGTTATCGTATCAATCTGTGCGGTCTAATTTAGCACATCTTTCGCATGAAAGTAATGACTACCAAATTGTTGAAGATTATAGTACTAATAAATTAAATACATGGTATCTCGATATTCCTGTAGAATTCAGATGGCGAACATCAACAATGTATTCGCACAAATTTTGGAGAATATATGTAGGCGTAAAATATAGTTATTTAATCCATAGCCAATCTAACTATGAAGGAGAATTAGGAAATATTAAAATTAAAAATAATCCTGATTTGAATAAATCGCTTTTTGGGATGTATATTGCCGGTGGATATAATACGTGGAATGCGTATGTTTATTACGGATTTTCGCCTATTTATAAAGAAAATAATTACTCGCAACGATTGAGATATTTAAATATCGGATTGATGTTTTATATTTTATAATTACGCTTCTCGCTCCTTAATATCTACGCCAAAAATCTGACTAAAAGACTCGAAAACTTCTTCAGATTCTTGTAATCTCACAGCGATATGAAAAGTACAATTGAGTTCCATTTGTTGCTGAACAACATGGACGTTTTTCTCTTTGATTACCCGAATCACTTTGTTCAAATCTTTATATTCGCATTGAACAATATATTCGGCATCAATGGTTTTTTCTATAATTTCTGAGGATTCTAAAGCTAATTGAGCAGAAGTTTTATAAGCCTGAATCAATCCGCCTACGCCCAATTTTACGCCACCAAAATAGCGAACAACGACCACCAAAACATTGGTTACATCAAATGACTGTATTTGTCCATAAATCGGCATTCCGGCACTGTTACTCGGTTCGCCGTCGTCGTTGGCTCTAAAATAAATGTTTTTTCCCACACCGGTTTGAAAAGCATAACACCAATGACGTGCAGCGTGGTGCTGTTTTTTCACTTGTTCCAAAATGCTTTTTACATCATCTTCATTTTTAATCGGGAAAGCATAGCCGAAAAACTTGCTATTTTTTTCTTTAAAAAGGGTTTCTTCTCCTGGATTATCTATGGTTTTGTATGTGTCTTTCATTTTTATTTATGTGCATATATACTCAAGCAATCCTTTTCGATAGCAATAGATTTTTCTTTCTGAAAATCAATTAATTTCGGAGCATGAATGCCTTGATGTAAAATTACAGGCGCTTCAAAAACACGAGCTTCGTCCCAAATTCCGGCATCGATAAATGATTGTAGCGTTTGTCTTCCGCCTTCAATAATCACTGATTGCAGATTACTATTGTAGCAAAAATCACAGATTTCCTGAATCGCATTTTTCGTAGAAATCAATATATCTTGGTCTGTTTTTTTGTTTTGAGTAAACCGATAAGTTGGTACTTTTTGGTTTAAAATTTGATACGAATCGTCAATTTCATTATTTGAATCTATGAATAATCTCACCGGATTTTTTCCATTCCAATCACGTGTTGTCAAACTCGGATTATCGTCCAAAACGGTTTGTTTTCCGACCAAAATTGCCATTTCTTCGCTACGCCATTTGTGGGTTAATTGCCGAGAATATTGATTTGAAAGCCAAACCGGTTTTTGTTCATTTTTGTTAGGCGGAGCGATAAAACCATCTGCTGATTGTGCCCATTTCAAAATAATATACGGACGTTTTTTTTGATGGAATGTCATAAATCGTCGATGGTCATATAAACATTCCTTTTCTAAAACACCTAAGGTAACATCAACGCCGTGTTCTTGCAATATGTGAATGCCTTTGCCGGCAACTTTAGCAAATGGGTCGATACAACCGATAAAAACCTTCGGTATTTTTTTATCAATAATAAGATTGACACAAGGAGGTGTTTTTCCGAAATGACTACAAGGTTCTAAAGTAACGTATAATGTACTTTCTTTGAGCAACGCTTGATTTTTTACCGAATTGATAGCATTTACCTCTGCGTGCGAACCGCCAAAAGCCGAAGTAAATCCTTCGCCAATAATTGTATTGTTGTGAACAATCACTGCTCCCACTGACGGATTCGGCATAGCTTTTGCTCGACCGATTTTTGCGAGTTGCAATGCCCGATACATATACAATTGGTCTGTTGTCATTTTAGTTTTTAGCAAAAATACGAAGATTATTTTAGATGATTTTTTTTGCCTATTATAAAAGAAAAAACAGTACAAATACGAATATCTGTACTGCTTTTATTATTTGTTTTTTACTATTATTCTTGATACGTAATCGTGATGGTACCTTGCTCATCACCAGAAAGATTAATGGTTTCTGGGAACAAATTGCCTTCTACTGCGTAGTTGCTGTAGTTATAATTTGTTGTTTCACCATCTTCGTCTGCAATAGAGCTAATCAAATTCTGGCTTTTGCTCAAAGGGAAAATATGAAAATAAGTGTAAACCCAACCAGCTGTTTTTACATTTTTGTTTATAGCTAAATCAGAATTGTATGCAATGTCAAGACTACCTTCATTTTGTATAGTAATACTAACTAAATTACCATTTTCATATTCGTAAAAAGAGGCAACATCCCCACCTACATTACTTAGATTTCCATTAGCATCAATATTCAAATTATCTGTTCTTTGAGAATTATCCGAACTGTCTTTTACTACTATTTTTACTGATGTCGAGGATGGATAGCTAACAGTATATGTAACTTCGTCGTCACTTCCTACAAAAGTTTCTACCACTTTGGTCACCCTGTCTCCACTATAAGTGAAATCATAAGTATAACCGTCTATGTCCGTATATTTGGTTAAATATTTATTGTTGTTGTAAACAAAATATTCTTTTCCATCAGCTCCATAATTTAATAAGGTAGGAACCATAGTATCTGCCGGATTTGGTACTGCACCACCACCATCATCACTTGAGCAAGATTGAAATGCTAAAGTACCCGCTGCCATTACAGCAATCAAAACTAATTTTTTCATAGGTTTTATTTTTTTAATGTTTAGACAACAAAAATAAAGAAAAATATTGTAGGCAAAAGTTAAAAACACATAATTTTTCTGCTACTCAATCGAGAAAAAGCCTTGATGTATTGTTGTATCTTTGTGGATTATTACAAACCTGAGTTCGATTAATCAGAATATTGCTAACTGATTTGTTTTTAGCTTATTACATTGTATTGAAGGTTTTTTAGGAAAAAATGAATAAGCAATTAGCCCCGAAATAAGGTTTGTAAAAAAGTTTCCTATAGATCT
>DATGOD010000078.1:0-58758 GCA_035306305.1 Flavobacterium sp. | reverse complement strand
CATATAAAGCTGAGAAGACACCTAATACTAATCCGACAACAATCGCAATGCCGATGGCGAAACACGCCAAAAAAATGGTGTTGGGCAATGTTCCGGCGATAATATCTGTAACGGGTTTGCCGTTTTTCTGAAAGCTTTCTCGCAAATAAGGTGTTTTCACCGCAACTTGATTGTTGCTTGTCTCAAACAATATTTTTCCGTTGTATTTATCCGAAAAAAAGGAATAATCATCCGTTTTTTTACTATGCACAGATACTGGCGAAATATCGTTGAGATACAACAGATACTGCTTGTAAATCGGTTGGTCAAATCCGTATTTCTTTTTGATGATTGCCAACTGCTCAGAATTTTCGTTTTGGTCGAGCATCATCCGTGCCGGATCGCCGGGCAAAATGTTAAACAAAAAAAACACCACAGTTACCACGCCAAACATCGTGAGCAAAGCATATCCTATTTTATGGATAATATATCTAACCAATTTTAGAATTTTAGTTTATCGACATCATTCCAATGTTTCTTATCTTTAATCACGCCATATTCCATCACGACCACACCCGGATTAGCACGTACAATGGTTTTCAATGTGGTGGCATCGCAGAAATAAAATTCAAAACCAACCTGACTTTGATTTTTTACTTCTTCTATAATATCATCTGAAGAAGAAGTTAATCCAATGATTTCGTAACCTTTATCATAAGCTTTTTGTTCTAATTCAACCATTTGTTGAAAACCTTCGATGTCGGTTTTGTTCAAATCATAAGCGATAACCAAAATAACTTTGGGTTCGTTCAGATAATCTTCAGTATAATCGTCTCCAAACTTCTCAATAGAAAAATCGTGAATCGGTGGTTCATATCCTTTAGAAATCAATGTTTCTTTTCTTTCAATCAAATCGGCTCCTTCTGGAATATCTCCTAAGTTTTCCATAGAGAACGCTACTTCTTCGCCACCTACATCGTAAATAAATTGGATATCAAAAACATCTTTGGGTGCTCCTTCCGGAAACTCCATGCCTTTTTCAATATCTGCTCCGATTTTGTAAGGTCTAAAGTCAACAACCGGCAAATGATTGAGCACATAATAACCAAATCCTGCACATAATATCAAGCTGATGAGTACAACAACTGCTCCTTTGCCTGCTCTAAAAATCGGGTTGATATATTTACGTCCGGCTAATAATATCAAAATCAACACCAGCAAAGCAATGTCTTTATAGAACGATTGCCACGGTGTGAGCGGAATAGCATCTCCAAAACATCCGCAATCGGTAACTTTATTAAAGTATGCCGAATAGAATGTGAGGAAGGTGAAAAACACAATCATCGCAAAAAGTGCCCAAAGCGTGAATTTTCGTTTGTAACCGATGAGCAACATCACGCCCAAAAGTACTTCAACGATTACCACAAACAAGGCAAACCACAACGCTAATGGCTGGAGAAACGGCATATTGAACACATCTTCTGCGAAATATTCATCGAGTTTAAAAGAAAATCCCAGAGGGTCATTGAGTTTAATTAATCCTGAAATTATAAATAGCACGCCCACAACGAATCGGGCAAATTGAGTGATAACTTTCATCATAATTTTATTTGTTTTGAGGTTTGTATTGTAGTAAAATCAAAGCAAAAACTGCATAGTTAATCATATCTTGATAATTGGCATCAATCCCTTCAGAAACAAGCGTTTTGCCTTTGTTATCTTCGATTTGTTTAACGCGTAATAGTTTTTGCAAAATCAAATCGGTGAGTGAACTCACGCGTGTTTCGCGCCAAGCTTCGCCATAATCATGATTTTTATCAAGCATCAATTGTCGGGTAATTTCAACTTGCTTGTCATACAAACTGATAGCTTCTTCTTCGGATAAATCGGGCTGAGTAGCCACGCCTTTTTCCAACTGAATCAAAGACATGATGCTGTAATTGATAATTCCGACAAATTCTGCCGTTTCGTCTTCGTCTATTTTGCGGATTTCATTTTCTTGCAAACTGCGTATTCGCTGAGCTTTGATAAAAATTTGGTCAGTTAATGAGGGTAATCTCATAATTCGCCATGCACTGCCGTAATCTTGGTATTTTTTTATATATAAATCTCTGCAAGCAGAAATTACTTCATCAAATTGTTGTGGTGTTGACATATCTTTTATCTTTGTACAAAGTTCAAATTTAGGAAAAACTAACGGTTTAACACATCAAAAAAAATAAAAAACCATTATTGAATGAAATTGTCTTCGACGCTCAGCATGAATTGTAAAGGAAAATTACTTACTTTTTCTCGCCCAATGATTATGGGAATTTTGAATATTACGCCGGATTCTTTTTTTGATGGCGGGAAAAATAATTCACTCGAACAAGCTGTTTTTCAGACTCAAAAAATGCTCAACGAAGGTGCTGATATTATTGATATTGGCGCGTATTCATCTCGTCCGAATGCCGATTTTGTCTCGGAAGAAACAGAAACAGAAAGGTTAATTCCTATCATCGAAATGTTATGCAAAGAATTTCCGGACATAGTGATTTCTGTAGATACTTTTCGTGCTAATGTCGCCGACCAAGCGATTGATGCTGGAGCAGCGATTATTAATGATATTTCGGGTGGTAATTTGGATGAAAATATGTTCCAAACAGTTGCCCGAAAAGAAGTTCCATATATTTTAATGCACATGCGAGGAACTCCGCAAAATATGCAACAACTCACCGATTATGATGATTTGGTTGGCGATATGATGTATTATTTTTCAGAAAAACTCAACCAAGCCTACGAAGCCGGCATCAAAGATGTGATTATCGACCCGGGATTTGGTTTTTCCAAAACGTTGGAACAAAATTATGAATTGCTCAGTAAACTTCGTCTATTCCAGCATTTAGACGTTCCTATTTTGGTCGGAGTTTCAAGAAAATCAATGATTTACAATTTATTATCAACTTCTCCACAAGAAGCATTGAACGGCACAACAATAATAAACACCATGGCATTGATGAACGGGGCAAATATTCTTCGAGTGCACGATGTAAAAGCAGCAACAGAATGTGTAAAATTATATATGAAAACGTATGAAAAGTAAACTATTATTCCTGTTTGTTTTGGCAATATTCATGACATCTTGTAGCCAAAAAGAAATGAAAATCAGTCGGTCGGATTATTCTGTGGAAACCGAAATAGACGATTTTAGTCCGGCTTATATTTTAAAAAATGATGAAGGCGAAACCGAACTGCTGCAAAACAGTTTAATCGGAAATACCAATTGGGTACTTTCTGTTGAAAGAGATTTAACGCTGAGCGAAGTTGCGCCGTTTTTGCAGGAATTGACCGAGAAAAAGTTCCAAAAAGATGGTGTTCACGAAGACACCAAAGACATTTATTTTGTGTACAGCGATACGTTGCACCAACAAAATGCGTATGTGAAATTGCCGTTTAAAAGTGTTTTTGCCGAACCTCGAGGAATGATGGAACCGACCGAATATTTTTTTCAATTAATAGACTTAATAACCGATGAAGTATCTGGTTTGAAGGATTTTAAACAACGTTTTGCAGAAGCAGTAGAAAACAGAGAATCTTACGAAGGTATAATTATTGATTTCTCCGACAAAATGACTGTAGAAGAATTTGTCAATATTTTGATTGAATTTGAGCGTTTAAATATTTCGGATAAAATAGTAGAACGCACTTTTATTTATTGATTTCAATAATCAAAAAACAAAAAACCGACTCGTCATTGAGTCGGTTAGTATTATCACTTCAAATCATGTATTTTGATACCGCTGTTTTGGTAATAAGCTGCTTTTACAATTCCGTCGGACAAACCAATTTTAGGTACAAAAATTCTACTGGCATTGCTCCATTTCATCGCACTTCGATAAATATTCAATGCCGGAACAATCACATCGGCACGGTCTTCATTTAAACCTAAATCACCTACTCTTTCTTCGTAAGTTAGCTTGTTTAAATAGTTATATTGTTTATTTAAATAATCATAGCTAAGCGGTTTATCTTGAGGTTTTCCTGACATTTTAAAAACCTTATTTATATTTCCGCCAGAACCAATCAAAACGATATTTTTAAAATCTTTAGTTTGTGCTTTGATCCACGTTTCCATACTGTTCCAAACTTGCTGACTGACCATATTGTTGAGCAAACGAACGGTTCCGTTTTTGAAGGACTTTGAAGTAACTTGCTCTCCTTCCGAAAAAATAGTTAGCTCGGTACTTCCACCGCCAACATCGACAAATAAAAAGTTTTGTTCGGTAGCAATCAATTTTTTCAATTGTGAATTGGCAATTATCCTTGCTTCTTTATTTCCGTCTATAATTTCGATTTCTACATCGGTTTTTTGCCTGATATATTTGACCAAATCCGAGCCGTTAAACGCTTCTCGCATTGCCGAAGTCGCACAAGCCGCATAACGTTCGACGCCATAAACCTGCATCATCAAACGAAAAGCTTGCATGGCATTTTGCATTCGCTCGATGTTTTGTTGGGATATTTCGCCCACTGTGAAAGCATCTTGTCCTAAACGAATCGGAACGCGAATGATTTCACTTTTATTAAATTTGATTTCTTCTTCATATTCCAAAATATTGGTAATCAACAATCTCATCGCGTTGGAACCAATATCTATGGCTGCATATTTTTTGATGTTCATCATAATTCTACTTCTAACTGATTTTCGTAGTACTTATACATTTCAAATTGTGCTCGAAACCGTTCTCCTTCAATTGGTCGATAATGGTTAGACAATGATTTTTCTTGTATGCGTACTTTTACGTTTCCTTTCCAATAATTTTCAAAAATATCTAATAATTGCTGTTTCACTTCTTCATCATAAATTGGACAACTCACCTCTACTCTATCATCGATATTTCGTGTCATCCAATCGGCAGACGAAATGTAAATTTCAGGATTATCATTATTGCCAAAGATATAAATACGTGAATGTTCTAGCAAATTATCTACAATACTAATCACTTCAATATTGTCGCTCATACCCGGAATACCCGGAATCAAACAACAAATTCCTCTAACAATCAGCTGTACTTTCACTCCGGCACGACTGGCATGATACAATCTGTCAATCATTTTAGTATCAGACAAACTATTCATTTTCAATTTGATATAAGCCGGTTTGCCATCCATAGCATTTTGGATTTCTCTCTCGATGAGTTTAGCAAATCTGTTTCGGGTGTAATGTGGCGAAACAATCAAATGTTTGTATCGTTGTATTTTATAATTTACTTCAAAGAAATCAAACACTTTGCTGACTTCTTTCATGATTTTTTGGTGCGAGGTCATCAAAGTTACATCTGTATAAATATTGGCAGTTGATTCATTAAAATTTCCTGTCGATACTATGCCGTAATATTTTACTTTTTTGTTTTCGATACGCTCAACTACGCATATTTTACTGTGCACTTTGAGTCCTTTTACGCCAAAGATGAGCTGTACGTCTTCGGTTTGTAATTGCTCGGCATAATTGATATTACTTCGCTCATCGAAACGTGCTTGTAGCTCAATCTGGACAACCACTTTTTTACCGTTTTTCGCTGCATTAATCAGTGAACTGATGATTTGCGAATTTCTTGCCAAGCGGTATAACGTAATTTTGATTGTCGTTACTTTGGGATCTAAAGCCGCTTCTCTCAAAAAACGAACAATATAATTGAACGATTGATATGGCGTATGTATCAAATAGTCCTTTTTTTTCAATTGACTGATGATGCTATTTTCTAATCCTAAACCTTCTACCGGCAATGGATTGGCTTTTTGAAATATCAAATCTTTTCGCCCCAAGGTTGGAAATCCCATATAATCTCTACGATTGTGGTATCTCCCGCCTGGTATTATACTATCGACAGATTCTATTTGCATTTTGTCTAAGAAAAATTCCAGCGTATCTTGCTCCATATCTTTGTCATAAACAAACCGCACTACTTCACCTATTCGGCGGTCACGCACGCTTCGCGATATTTTTTCTAAAAAGCTTTTGTGCAAATCTGAATCAAAATCAAGCTCTGCATCACGCGTTACTTTAATCATGTGAGCAGAAATCCGCTCATAATTGAAAATGGAAAATATCTGATGCAAATTGTAACGTATCACATCATCGAGATGCATCACAAACTGCGTGTCACCTCTTTGTGGCAAAACAACAAAACGACTCACATGATTAGGAATTTCAATCAAGGCGTAACGAGTTTTTTTCTTAGCTTCAGATTTACTTCCAGCCAAATGCAACTTTACAGCCAAATAGCCACTTTTGTCTTCCAACAAAGGAAATTCTGCCAAATCATTAAGGATAATCGTAATTAAATCGGCACTTACTTGATGTGTAAAAAAATCCTTAACAAATATTTCTTGTTCTTTGTCTAATTGTTTTTCATTAATGATATGAATATTCTCTTCCGCCAATTGATTTTGTATTTGTTCCAATACTTTCAAGCTTTTGCTCTGTTGCTCAATAACAATTTGCGTAATTTGTTTCAATAATTCTTTTGCCTCCATACCACTCTCCAAGATTCGCTTGCCTCTTTTGTCCATCGCCAATCGACGGATAGAAGCATAACGCACCCGGAAAAACTCGTCCAAATTATTGGAAAATATCCCCAAAAACCGAATTCTGTCTAGCAATGCCACATCGTTATCTGCGGCTTCTTGCAAAACACGTTCGTTGAAACTCAACCAACTTATCTCTCTGTCTATATAATGGTTACGAGTCAGATTTATACTTTTCATAGAAATTTAATCTAAGTTATTGCTTCCAAATTTACCAACAATTATAGAAATTTTCACGAAGATTCTACAAAATATTTTATTCCACACCTTAAAATATAACACAGCGTTTACGTTGGAAGTTATTAGTTTTTAACTTTCTGACTTTTAACCTTCCGGGGTAATTACCGCCTCGGTTTACAATTTATGATGATTTTACCAGACAATCCTTTTTAGATTACAGAAAAATGAAGTATTTTTACAGCTAAATTTCGAACGTTTTTTTCATGAAGAAATTAGGGATAGAAATCAAATGGGCCGCACTCATCACTTGCTTAACCGTGTTGTGTTTTGTGGGCGAAAAACTTATGGGGTGGCACAATCAGACAAACCGTACCGGTTTATCATTTTTAATCGGTTTTTTCGGATTATACCTATTGATTTTCGCTTGCTATTATTTGGCATACAGAGAAAAGAAAAAGGTTATTTTCTTGAATGATTGGAGCTTCAAAGATGCCTTTAAATTTGGATTATTACTCACCAGTATGGTGGCCATACTCAACCCGATTGCTCAATATATCATGTATGAATCTATTTCTCCTGATTATTTTGAGCAACAAAAAGCATTTATAATCAAAAATCATGCTCACGCCGATATGCTCATCGAAAACATCAATCTAACGAGTTATATTCGAAATGGTATTGTGGACACATTTTCCTGTGGAATCCTGTTCACTATTGGTCTTTCTTATCTGATGAAAACCAAAGATTATGTTCCGCCGGTTGTCGTACAAAACAAACAGAAATCAAAAAACAAAAAAAGGAAATGAATCTAAACGAAATACCTCAAATCAAACATACCGACAGCAATAATTTTTTTCTGTTAGCAGGTCCTTGTGCCATCGAAGGTGAAGACATGGCATATCAAATAGCCGAAAAATTGGTCGAAATCACCAATCGATACCAAATTCCGTTGGTGTTCAAAGGTTCGTATCGCAAAGCCAATCGTTCGCGCATAGATTCTTTTACCGGAATTGGCGATGAAAAAGCCTTGAAAATTTTACAAGAAGTTGGCAAACATTTTGGGTTGCCTACCGTTACCGACATTCACGAAAGTCACGAAGCTGCTATGGCCGCCGAATATGTAGATGTACTACAAATTCCGGCTTTCTTGGTTCGACAAACCGACTTGGTGGTTGCTGCTGCCAAAACCAACAAAGTAGTCAATCTGAAGAAAGGACAATTTATGAGTCCGGAAAGTATGCAACACGCGGTAAAAAAAGTACAAGATTCGCACAACGAAAAAATCATGGTTACCGACCGTGGAACGATGTTTGGCTATCAAGATTTAATCGTCGATTACCGCAACATCCCTATCATGAAAAAGTTTGCTACCACAGTGTTAGACATTACCCATTCGCTACAACAACCCAATCAAAGCAGTGGCGTAACCGGTGGTCGCCCGGAATTGATTGAAACCATTGCCAAAGCCGGAATTGCTTGTGGCGTGGACGGTATATTTGTGGAAACGCATTTCAACCCGAGCCAAGCAAAAAGCGATGGGGCAAATATGTTGCCGTTGGATCAATTTGATGCGTTGATGGAGAAATTAGTCAAAATCAGACAAACTATTGTAAATTTATAAAATAGAGTATGAAACAAAAAGAAGACTCTTTTTTGCTTGGTCGCTTAAAAAGTTTTAAATATGCCCTCACCGGTTTGTACAAATTAATCACTACCGAAGATAGTATTATCTCGCAATTGTGTATCGGCACTATAGTGATGATTGCCGGGTGGTATTTTGACATTTCTAGAACCGAATGGATGTTTCAAATCTTGGCGTTAGGCTTGGTCCTGTCTATAGAAGGACTCAATACTGCAGTGGAAAAAATAGCTGATTTCATCCATCCCGATTACCATAAAAAAATTGGTTTTATCAAGGATATTTCAGCCGGAGCAGTTACTTTTGCAGCATTGACAGCTGTGGTTATCGGACTGTTTATTTATCTGCCTAAAATTTTTAATTTGTAAAGCTATGTCTGTGAAGAAAAAGAAAAATACGACTACTAAAAAAACAGCCAAATCACCTAAACAAGCAGTAACAAATGGCAAACGTATTCTGTTTATGTTGTCTGCTATAATGTTGTTGACAGCTTTTGCTTTGTTGCTGAGTTTTGTTTCTTATTTTATTTATGGCAACTATGACCAAGATATTGTTCGCGAACTAACTGACAAAAGTGTTGAAACACAAAACTGGTTTGGAAAATTAGGTGCCTATTTATCTGACTTATTTATATACAGAGGCTTCGGAATAGCTTCCTTTGTATTTATCAAAATAGCTTTCTTATTGGCATACTTTTTTGCCTTTCCGTTTGCAGGAAGTAAATTGAGAAAAATACTTTTTTGGGATTTATTCGCTATTATTATCATTTCGGTGGCGTTTGGCTTTTTTGGAGAAAATAATCCGATGCTGGGTGGCGTTGTCGGTTACGAAATCAACCAATACTTACAAATATATTTAGGAAAATTCGGTACCATGCTTTTGGTCATATTTGCAGTATTATTTTACCTTATTTTCAGAATAAAAATGTCGCCAGAAAGCTTCACTTCTTTTTTCAATAAAACAAAATCAACGGTATTAGAAGATTTAAGTAAAACTTCTGATAAAACAACTCAAGATATTGAAAATAAAGAAATAACAAAACAACAAACCAAAACAATTACCCCTGAAACAATTATACCTAAGGAAGTAGTTAAAGAGGAAATTATAGAAGGTAAAATTATAGAACCTTCGGGCGAAATTGAATTAAATATCAAAAATGAAACCGTTGAAAAACCTGCTATTCAAACAGAAAAAAATACAGCAGACACCCAAGAGGATTTCATTATTGAGTCGGCAGTAGAAGAAGACGAAATCGAAGAAAACTTGTCGGCCAAATTGGTTGCAGACTTTGGCGAATTTGACCCAACCTTGGAATTGTCGAATTATCAATTTCCGACCATAGATTTATTGATAGACCATTCTTCCGGTAGCATCACAATTAACCAAGCTGAACTGGAAGAAAACAAAAATAAAATTGTCGAAACACTAAACAATTACAAAATCGGCATCGACAAAATCAAAGCTACTGTTGGGCCAACGGTTACTTTGTATGAGATTATCCCAGAGGCTGGTGTGCGTATTTCCAAAATTAAAAACCTTGAAGATGATATCGCCTTGTCTTTATCGGCATTAGGAATTCGTATTATCGCTCCAATTCCAGGTAGAGGAACTATCGGTATCGAAGTGCCTAATACCAAACCGTCTGTCGTTTCGATGAAATCGTTGATTAGCTCGGCTAAATTCCAAAATGCCGAAATGGAATTGCCAATTGCTTTAGGTAAAACCATTTCCAACGAAACTTTTGTGGTGGATTTGGCCAAAATGCCACACTTGCTGATGGCAGGTGCAACCGGGCAAGGTAAATCGGTCGGTTTAAATGCTGTACTGGCTTCTTTGCTTTATAAAAAACATCCGGCAGAAGTGAAATTTGTATTGGTTGACCCGAAAAAGGTCGAACTAACATTATTCAACAAAATCGAACGACATTATTTGGCAAAACTACCAGACAGCGAAGACGCCATTATCACAGATAACTCAAAGGTTATCAACACCTTAAACTCTTTGTGTATTGAAATGGATAACCGTTATTCATTACTCAAAGATGCGATGGTGAGAAACATCAAGGAATACAACGTCAAATTCAAACAACGCAAACTGAATCCTGAGAATGGTCATCGCTTTTTGCCGTATATCGTATTGGTTGTCGATGAATTTGCCGATTTGATTATGACTGCCGGTAAAGAGGTTGAAACACCAATTGCTCGTTTGGCTCAGCTGGCTCGTGCGATTGGGATTCACTTGATTATCGCCACACAACGCCCATCTGTAAACGTAATTACGGGTATTATCAAAGCCAATTTCCCGGCGAGAATAGCCTTTAGAGTGAGTTCAAAAATCGATTCGAGAACCATTTTAGATGGTCCGGGTGCTGACCAATTAATTGGACGAGGTGATTTATTATACACACAAGGAAATGACATCACCCGTGTGCAATGTGGTTTTGTCGATACTCCAGAAGTAGAAAAAATCACTGAGTTTATCGGTGCACAAAAAGCCTACCCAGAAGCTTATCTATTGCCGGAATACGTTGGCGAAGAAGGTGGCACAAATCTTGATATAGATATATCAGAAAGAGATGTTTTGTTCCGCGAGGCTGCTGAAGTTATCGTTACAGCCCAGCAAGGTTCGGCATCTTTATTACAACGAAAATTGAAATTGGGTTACAACCGAGCAGGACGCTTGATAGACCAATTGGAAGCTGCAGGAATCGTAGGCCCGTTTGAAGGCAGTAAAGCACGTTCGGTAAATATTCCGGATTTAATTTCGTTAGAAGAATTTTTAAATAATGAAAATTAACCAGTTATGAAAAAGCATTTTTTAATCCTCTTAGCTTTGATATCCGTGCATATCGCACAGGCACAGACTTCTGACAAAGCGATGAAATTGTACGAACAGACCAAAACTAAAATCAATAGTTTAAAGAATTACAGCTTCTCATTTACCATGCTGAGTGGCGAAAACTATTTTGACGGCAACATCAAAGTGAAAGGAGAAAAGTTTAAAATTGAGCTTGAAGGTTTGTCGATGATTTATGACGGTCAAAAAACGTATAACATCAATCCGCAAGATAAAGAAGTGAATGTGTATAACCAATCTGAGGATATGGGAATTATGACACCTTCTTCCCTATTGTCGTATTTCAAAACCAGTGAATATAACTTCCAATGGGATATTGAACAACAACTCAACGACGGCAGAAAAATTCAGTTTATTAAACTGACACCAAAATCAAGTTCACAAGTCAAAAACAGTGGTTTGATTGGTATCGATATCAAAACGAATATGGTTTATAAAATCATTGAAATAGACGCATTCCAAGGCAGAAATACATTAACTATCAACAATTTTAAAAGCAACCTAAACATCTCTGATTCTGAGTTTCAATTCAAAAAATCAAATTACCCAGGATATTATGTTTATGAAGTTGATTAATTGGCTGTGAAAATAATAGACAAATACATATTATCGAGTTTAGTAAAATCATTTTTGTCGGTATTTACCGTTTTGTATTTCATTTTTGTTTTACAAGGCGTTTGGGTATATATCGAAGAATTGGCAGGTAAAGATTTGGATTTATTTACCGTAGCCCGATTTTTATTTTACTATTCGCCACGAATGATCTCGATGGTTTTGCCTTTGTCGGTGCTATTGGCATCTATTATGACTTTTGGTAATTTTGCCGAAAACTACGAATTTGCCGCACTCAAATCTGCTGGAGTTTCTTTGCAGCGTGCCATGCGTGCACCTATATTTTTCATCATTTGCTTGTCATTTGTATCTTTTTGGTTTATGAATGATGTAGCACCGCAAAGTGAATATAAATTTACTAGTTTGCGACACGAAATCGTTCAAACAAAACCCGCTATGGCAATTGCTCCCGGACAATTCAACGATTTAGGCAAAATCAATATGAAAGTGGATCAAAAAACGGGAGACAAAGGCGAACATTTAGAAAATGTAACCATTCATATCAAATCAGATGTAGGCACAGTTAACCGCACAGTAATCCGTTCGCACGAAGGAGAATTAGAAAGTGAAGAAGAAACGAATTTACTCAAATTGCACTTACTCAACGGAAATTATTACGAAGATGTCGCCGCCAAAAGCTATTCTCAACAACAACGGATGCCATTTGCTAAAGCTCATTTTGAAAAATATACTATCATAGTGGATTTGGCTCAGTTTGAAACTCAAGACAACAACGAAGAAATCAACAGTAATGCCAAAATGATGAACATCAGCCAATTGACAAAAGCCATGGATTCATTGGGCACCAGCTTGTCGAGAGAAATCAATTCGCAAACCGAAAATATCGCTGTCCGTACAGAGAAACCCGTATTTCAAAAGCAAACAGATAAAACCATCATCGCTGTAAATACCGAAGATGAACTTTTAAAAGCCGATTCGCCACAACGGTTATCACAAATATATCAAGCAGCCGCAAACAATGCCGAAAGTATTT
This sequence comes from Flavobacterium sp., assembly GCA_035306305.1. Taxonomy (GTDB): domain Bacteria; phylum Bacteroidota; class Bacteroidia; order Flavobacteriales; family Flavobacteriaceae; genus Flavobacterium. The sequence continues at coordinate 45,931 of DATGOD010000078.1, read as the reverse complement.
TGTTTTCTATGCAAAACAACATCAATCGAAATGAAGAGCAACTCAAAGAAATCAATTTTCACGAATATGTTTTACAAAACAAATTTGCTTTGTCATTTTCTTGTATATTGATGTTCTTTCTCGGAGCACCATTAGGAGCTATCATACGCAAAGGTGGAATCGGGTTGCCGATAGTTTTTGCCGTAATCATATTTATTACCTACCATTTTATCAATACCTTTGGTTATAAATTAGCACAAGAAAATGTGCTCTCTGGATGGATTGGTGCTTGGGTCGGTACATTTGTTTTGTCGCCACTTGCCGTAAACTTTACTTACAAAGCTACTCGAGACAGAGGAATTACGAGTATGGACAATATTTGGTACGACGTTAAAACGTGGTTTGCCAAACAATTTAAAAATCAAAATACAACCAAAAAATAATTATGTCAGATATACAACTCAATACTATCGAAGAAGCCATCGAAGATATTCGTCAAGGAAAAATGATTATTGTCGTCGATGATGAAGACCGTGAAAATGAAGGTGATTTTGTCGCTGCCGCCGAAAAGGTAACGCCCGAAATGATTAACTTCATGGCAACACACGGACGAGGACTGATTTGTGCACCATTAACAGAAAAACGATGCAAAGAACTCGATTTAAAACCAATGGTTCACAATAATACCGTATTGCATCACACAGCTTTCACGGTTTCTGTAGATTTAATCGGGCATGGTTGCACCACCGGAATTTCGGCTCACGACAGAGCCAAAACCATTCAACATTTGGTCAAACCAGAAACTAAACCGGAAGATTTAGGTCGTCCCGGACATATTTTTCCACTTATTGCCAAAGAAGGCGGCGTGTTGAGAAGGTCTGGACATACCGAAGCAGCTGTAGATTTTGCCCGACTTGCAGGCTTGAACCCAGCCGGAATTTTAGTTGAAATTCTCAATGAAGATGGTACAATGGCTAGACTTCCGCAATTGAAAGAAGTGGCTAAAAAGTTTGATATGAAACTGGTTTCTATCGAAGATTTGATTGCTTATCGAATGAAACACGACAGTTTGATTCAGAAAAAAGAAGATTTTGAATTAACGACCAAATACGGTACTTATCGTTTGAGAGCTTATCACCAAGTAACAAATAAAAAGGTTCATATTGCATTGACAAAAGGCGTTTGGAACGACGGCGATCCTATCCTGACACGTATCAATTCGTCGCACGTAAATAGTGATGTGCTTGATATTTTAACCAATCCAAATAGCGACAAACTCGACCGTATGTTTGATGCATTGAATAAAGCCGAAAAAGGAGCGATTATTTTTATCGATAAAAACATTAGTTCCATTGATTTACTCAACCGATTGGGGCATTTAAAACAATTACAAACTGATAATCATCAACTTATCAAAGCTCCTAAATTGGAAATGGACGAAAGAGATTTTGGTATCGGTGCTCAAATATTACACGATTTGAACATTTCCAAACTGAAACTAATGAGTAATTCTCAACAAACTAAACGCGTGGGAATGATTGGTTATGGTTTGGAAATTACGGAGATTGTTGGGTTTTAATAAACATACAACCGATGAAAGTAAATAGACTTCATCGGTTTTTTATTATCTCGTTAATGATAAAACCCAGCATAAGTAAACGCCACATTAACCCAGTGATAAACTAACATTAAATTGCTCATTTTAGCACTTTTTCCGTTTCTGAACGTGGGATATTTTTGTAAGTTAGCTACTGTTAAAATAGAGCAATATGTTAGCAAATTTCAAAAAACACTATCAAGCCGATGCAAATAACGTCATCGCTTCTGAAGAATTAATCAACGAATATAAAGACAAGGTTCCGGCTTTGCTCATCGACATTTGGAAAACTACCGGTTTGGGCAAATACAACGACGGTTTGATTGAAATCATCAATCCAAAAGATTATGAAGACAATCTGTGGACATGGCTTGGAAAGGAAGTTAGTCATTACACGCCTTTTGCCATAACCGGATTTGGCGAATTGTTTTATTATCGCAAACTGACAGAAACTGACGAGGATATTTGTATGCTCGATATTCAATACAGAGACATACAAGCACTGGCATGGAGCATGGAATCGTTCTTTGAAGATTTTTTAATCAATGAGGAAGAGCGTGAAATGTGGTTAAGAGAAGACCTTTTCACAAAAGCTATTGCCGAAAAAGGTGTTCTTCAGCAAGGCGAAGCATTTACATTTGTTCCAGTTCTTGCCTTAGGCGGAGCAGAAAAAACAGCTTTTTTACAGAAAGCCAATGCTTATGTTTATCAAGACATCGTTTTTCAAATGACCAGCTAGATGAAATATAAAAAGGAGGGATTTAAAAACCCCTCCTTAATTTTTTTGAGTTAAACGAATTTCTAACACAGACTCCGTTTTTTCGGTATTGTATGTAACAATAGATGTTTCTACATCAAATACGTTTATCTTTAAAGCCTCTTCCTTGGTTACTTCTTTTCCGTTGACTAATATTTTCTTTACCTTCGGGTCTTTTACGCTTTTTTCAAAATCTTTTTGCAACTGTCCAGCAAAATCAAATGCTAAGCGACTTTCCTCTTTTGCCTTGGCTTCTTCAGCTTTTGCTTTTTCTTCGGCTAAGCGTTGACGTTCAGCTTCTTCAGCTTTCGCTTTTTCCTCCGCTAATCTTTGGCGTTCGGCTTCTTCAGCTTTAGCTTTTTCTTCGGCTAAGCGTTGACGTTCAGCTTCTTCAGCTTTAGCTTTTTCCTCCGCTAATCTTTGGCGTTCGGCTTCTTCAGCTTTGGCTTTTTCTTCTGCTAAGCGTTGACGTTCGACTTCTTCAGACGCTACATCTTCATGTGCAGCAGTATTTTCTTGTGCCACTTCTTCTACTTGTTGTTCGGCCAAACGCTGACGTTCGGCTTCTTCAGCTTTCGCTTTTTCTTCGGCTAATCGTTGGCGTTCGGCTTCTTTAGCCTCGGCTATTTTTTCGGCACGAGTAATAAGCTCCTCCTCTATTTTTTCGCCAGTACCAATAGTATTTCTTCCTATTAACTTTACCACAATAGCTCCACCTTTGGCTCTATCTCCAAACAATTTCATCGCGTCTTCGGAATCTAATTCAGTTATAGTAGCTATATACTCAGATTTGAGTCTGGCTAAATCTGAATATCTAACAATATATCCGTTTACTACGGCTATGGGGTCTGGTGTATTCTCTGTAGTTTCGTTTGTTTGGGCAAAAATACCTAACGGAAACAATATCAAAATCCAACCAATATACCTGACTTTTCTTTTCATAAAATTAATTTGTCATTCAACCACAAATTCCAGACCAAACTACAAAAGCTTAACCTGAACAAATATATGGAAATTTATAAAAAAGGAGAAAAGTCTATGTTGTTAATAATTATACTATTCTTTAATAATACGTACAGGCTTTTTATTTTCGTCGATAGCTACAAAAGTAAAATTACCAGAAATCGCACTTTCACGCCCCGATGAATACATTTGTTCTACAAAAATTTCGACATGGACAACCAAACTGGTATTACCGATTTTAGTTACTTTTCCAACCAGTTCGATAATTGTTCCGGCCGGAATTGGCTGAGTAAAATCGATGCGTTCACTACTGATAGTTACCATTTTTTGTCGGCTAAAACGAGTAGCTGTGATAAAAGCGACTTCATCCATCAGTTGCATGGCTGTTCCACCAAATAAAGTATCGTAATGATTGGTGGTGTTTGGGAAAACTGCTTTAAAAATACGGGTTTCAGAATTTTGGATTCTTTGTTCTAAATTCATAATTAAATTATTTATAATGATTGATTTAATTATGCTTGAGAGCCACAAAAAACTAACTCATTTATCTACTAAACAAATCATTAGCTTTTAGACGCGAAAGCATTTTTAGGGATCTGACTTCTGATTTATAAACCAGTTACAGTTGCGCGACAGTTCAGGATTTGCACCTGATTCACCTTTCTGATGGCAAATATAGGGAGAATATGTTGAAAATTATAATATCTTCCTGGACAGAATAATTTTAATTCACAAATAAAAAAAGTATTTTTGAGGCAAATATTTTTCCTATGAGCCTATTAATTATAAACATTCAATCGCTTATACAAGTTAGAGAAAAAACAACAAGCTTTTTGTCTGGAGACGAAATGAAAACCCTGCCTTTGATTGAAAATGCCTTTTTGAAAATCGACAAAGACCTTATTGTTGATTATGGTAAAATGGAAGATTTGACGGATAATAACGCTGATAAAATCATTGATGCAAAAGGTAAATTTGTCTTACCCACATGGGTAGATAGCCACACACATCTTGTTTATGCGGGCAATCGCGAACAAGAATTTGTGGACAGAATCAATGGTTTGAGCTATGAAGAAATATTTGAAAGAGGTGGAGGTATTCTGAATTCTGCTAAAAGATTACAAGAAACTTCAGAAGATGAGCTTTATGCACAAGCCAAAAAACGATTAGACAACGTCGTGAAAATGGGAACCGGAGCTATCGAAATCAAATCAGGATATGGCCTTACAACCGAATCTGAGTTAAAAATGTTGCGTGTTATCAAACGTTTGCAAGCCGATTATCCCGGAATGATTAAAGCGACTTTTTTGGGTGCACATGCTTTTCCGCCTGCATATAAGGAAAATCATCAAGGATATATCGATTTGTTATGCAATGAAATGATTCCGGCTATTGCACAAGAAAATCTGGCAGAATTTGTCGACGCCTTTTTAGAAACTGGTTATTTTTCTGTGGAAGAAACCGAAAGAATTATGCAAGTTGGTAAAAAATATGGACTAAAACCAAAGATACACGTCAATCAGTTTACAGCAATTGACGGCATCGAATCTTGTGTGAAACACGGTGCCTTGTCTGTAGATCATTTAGAAATAGTTACCGACAAGGACATCGAAGTATTAAAAGGCAGCAAAACTATGCCAGTTGCTTTGCCAACTTGCTCGTTTTTTATTACGATTCCGTACACGCCAGCTCGGAAAATCATTGATGCCGGATTGCCTTTGGCTATTGCCTCAGATTATAATCCTGGGACAACACCTTCTGGCAATATGAATTTGGTTGTAGCTACTGCCTGTATCAAATTACGAATGACACCAGAAGAAGCCATCAATGCTGCCACCATCAACGGAGCGTATGCAATGGATTTGTTGGATTCGCACGGAAGCATTACCAGAGGAAAAAAAGCCAATGTGATGATTACTGAAAAGCTGAATTCGTTTTATCAAATTCCGTATAATTTCGGAGATATGCTAATTGAACAAGTGATTATCAATGGTAAAATGGTATAAAAAAACACACCAAAAGCAAAATATGTTTTTGGTGTGAAAAAAATAGTTATGAAAAATATTTTAATCGATGCTGTATCGATTGACATTTACCTCGGACAAATATAAGCAATGTTTTTATATTTAATCTGTTAAAAAAAATAATTAACATTTCAGATGAATTCAACATATTTTAAAGCTTTTGACAGCACACAATGCGATAAATTCACTAATCCTAGAAAGGGAGAAAAGAAATTTGGAGAAAAAATAGATTTTCCTGATCATCGCCCTATTGAAATATTTCTCGAAGAGACCTCTGCAAAATATATTTTATTGGGCATTGAAGAAGACATCGGCGTTCAAGCAAATTTGGGACGAGGTGGCACACGAATGGCTTGGGAAAATACGCTAAAAAGTCTTTTAAACATACAACACAACAAATATTGCAAAGGCAATTGGGTCGGTGTTTTGGGAAGTTTTTCGTTTGATAATTTATTATCTGACGCCACGACATCTCAGCCCAAAGACCTCTACCATTTAGTTGAAATTATCGACAAAGAAGTTACACATTTATTGCATATCATCCACAAATACAACAAAATTCCGATTGTAATTGGCGGCGGACACAACAACGCTTACGGGAGTATAAAGGCTTTGGCTTTACACTCCGGAACAGCCGTAAATGCTATAAACTTTGATGCCCACACTGATTTTAGAGCTCGTGAAGGACGACACAGCGGAAATGGTTTTAGCTATGCTTATGAAGAAAAATTCTTAGACAAATATTTTATCTTTGGTTTACATGAAAATTATACTTCCAAAAGCATTTTTCAAGAAATCAGTGATACAAACGGAAATGTAGCTTATAACACTTTTGAAGAAATTGCTATTCGAGAAGAGAAAACTTTTATTACACAGCTCAATATTGCTTATCAACATATAAAAGACAAAAAATACGGCATCGAAATGGATTTGGACAGCATCGAAATGATGCCGTCGAGTGCGATAACGCCGACTGGATTTACATCTACCGACGCACGCCGTTTCATTCATCATTTAGGATTAAGCCCCAAAGCGGCCTATTTACATATATGTGAAGGAGCTCCGAATTTTGGCTCGGACAAAAACCCGAATCTCATCGGAAAATTGATTAGTTATATGGTTACAGATTTTATTAAAGCCAAAGAGCAACTATCTGTTTAACCTCGGACTGATAATTTCCACATCATAAAAAGCAATCGCTCCTCGCACTACCGATTTAATGGTTTCGTGTAAAGCTTCGATAATATGCCCTTTCAAGCCAGATTTTTCGTAAATCAAACTAACTTCTCGAGAGGGCTTTGGATCTTTGAATGAAACCAGATTTTTCTGGTCTGCAGGTTTTAAATCCAAAGTATGTAAATAAGGTAACAAAGTGATTCCCAAGCCTTCATTGGCTAATTTGATGATGGTTTCGAAATTTCCGGTTTTGATTTCAAATTTATTCTCGGTTTGTAGTTTTGAGGCTTTACATAAATTCAACACGCCATTTCTGAAACAATGCCCATCTTCCAACAACAACAAATGACTGACATCCAAATCGTCAGGAGTAACAAAAGATTCTTTCAAAGCAAATGACGGTGGAAAATATCCGACAAAAGGTTCATAATACAAAGGTTTTTCTTCAATGTTTTTTTCTTCCAAAGGCGTAGCCGCAATTGCCGCATCGAGCAATCGGTTTTTCAATCTATAAATCAATTCTTCGGTTGGATATTCTTCGATAGACAATAAAACTTTGGGATATTTTTTATTGAAAGCTGTGAGAAACATCGGGACCAAAGTTGGGGTAATTGTAGGAATTACACCAAGTTTGAACGTTCCGCCGACAAAACCTTTTTGCTGATCGATGATGTCATAAATCCGTTCTGATTCGCCCAAAACATTTTTCGCCTGATTAACGATTTCCGCTCCCACTTCGGTGAGTAACACGCTTTTTTTGCTTCGGTCGAAAATTTTCACTCCCAACTCATCCTCCAGTTTTTGAATTTGCATACTCAATGTGGGTTGAGTAACATGGCATTTCTCTGCTGCCAAAGTAAAGTTTTGATGTTTAGCAACGGCAATCACATATTCTAATTGGGTAATAGTCATAATTATTCTTTATGGTGTTATCATATAATTTAATGATTCATTCACAAATATCGGACAAAAATTCCGTAATTTTATACTATAATTTTAAAACAAAAAATATTATGAACCACTTAGGATTACCCAACAAAGAAACTAAAAAAAACATTGAGTTACTCAATGAATTATTAGCAAATTTCCAAGTTTATTACCAAAACCTGAGAGGCGTACATTGGAATATCCGCGGAAAACGTTTTTTCGATTTACACATGAAATTTGAAGAATTGTATAACAATGCTCAATTGCGTGTGGACGAAATCGCAGAAAGAATTTTAACGCTCGGCGGAACGCCACTGCATACATTTGCTGATTATTTGGATTTGAATAAAATCAAAGTTGGTAAAAATATTTCGGCTGATGAAGAAGCAGTGAATTTGGTTATTGAATCTCTTCAAGGGTTGTTAAAACTAGAACGTGTTTTACTACAAACCACCGACGAAATTGATGATGAAGGTACCAATTCTATGATTAGTGACCTCATCACTGAACAAGAAAAAGACATTTGGATGTTGCAAGCATTTTTAGGTTAAGCAAATAATTTTTGACGAAAAAACCGATAGACTTTTGTTTATCGGTTTTTTTATTACTGCATAATCAATTCAACGTCAAAGCTCCCAAAATTTCTTCAGACATAAAAGGCCCTCCGGGATATTTGGCAGTATAATCGAGATTGAGCCAAACATTTCCACGTTCGTCAATATGATAATGGATCTCTTTGCCTTTGCTTTCTTCCACAAAAAGTACTTCCTTGATTAGATATATCGCCGTTTCCAAATCTGCTTTACTGCCAATGAGCATTTCCGGATACATGTGAGCCTTGGTGTGGATGAGTCTGGGTGTTCCGCCAACCGCTCGGATTGCTGCTGCCATCAAAATAGCATGATCATCACAATCGCCCGAAAAATGTTGTAAAGATTCGGAAGCTGTAGCAATATATTCCCGACTTTTGGGATCGTTTACATAATTCCATTTGCTTTGTATTTCCTTGAAAACCGCAAAACACTGTATCAATTGTCGATGTTCGCGAAAGCCTTTTACACCTCTAAAATGTTCGGTCGTTGCTTTTACGGCAAAATTTCTCACTTCGGGTTTTTCAAATTCTATGGCTTTCAACACTTTGGATTTATTCGGAAAAGGCAATAATTTTGAAATGATAATATCCTGTGGATATGGGTCTTCGCTCATTCCGTATATCATCGAACGATAATCTTCATAAACAGAATTAAATCCATATCCTTGAAAAAGTGTGCCCCAAATCAAAAACATCACGTAGCAAACCAAGGCAAACAACACATACTTTTTCAATGATGTGAGCAAAAGTTGCATGATAAAAATGACCAATAGAAAAAGTAAAATTCTGTCGAGATGAAAAGGCCATTCTGGGTCGATAAGGTTTTTGTGTAAAATGATAAAAACAGGAACCAATATCAAAATGTTCAGCACAAAGATGACCACATTTGCCCAAGGTTTAGGAAAACTAAATTTGGGAATAGATTGAAACCATTTTGTGCTGTTTTTTTGTTCCATGCAACATTATGCGATTACATCTTCATATTTCAACGCTTTGTCAATGATTTTGTATTGCTGTAAATCTGTCATTGTTTGGTCAAATTTTGCTTTACTCATTTGTTGTTGCGACCATCGGGTTACACTCAGCCATTCTTGTACATTTTCTATTTTTTGTTCAAAAACTTCACTAATTGTTCTGTCGATACTCGGAATAATTCTGAATTCGGCCGTTGTAGTATTGATGATTTCCAACAAACTTTCTACAAGTGGTTTGTTGTTTTGCACAAAATCACGATTGCCGACCAACACAAAACTTTGCCAAGGCGTTGGGCAAATTCCTACTCTGCGAAATATTTTTTTATCGACGATAGGTTGCGTCATAAATCTGTCCCACATAAAATAATCTGCGGTACCGTTTTGCAAAGCTTCGATTGCTCCTTCCAATGTATGCACCACTTCAAAATTCACTTCGTTTTCCGACCAACCTTGCTGACCGGCATTGACCAAAGGCATCAAATGTGAACCGGAACCATAGCGACTAATTGCTACTTTTTTTCCGCGTAAATCTTCTATGGTCTGATATGCTGAATCAGCTGCAACGAAAATTCCCCATTGCAAAGGCGAACTTACATATTCTTGTACCAACACACTCGGATTGCCCGAAGCGATATCTTTCATAATTCCCTCGGTTAAAATAATTGCCAAATCAGTTTGATTGTCTCTGAGCATTTGACACATTTTTCCGGTTCCTTCAGGTACATCAGTCCATTCGAGGTCGATACCTGCTTGAGCAAAATCGCCAGATTCGATACTCATTTTCCATGGAAAATTAAAATGTTCTGGCACGCCTATTATGTTTACTTTTTTCATATTTAACCTCCTACTCTTTTTACTTGATATCCTTTATTTTTTAAATGATTCATTATTTTATCTCTGAAATTACCTTGAATGATAATCTCTCCATCTTTGATTGAGCCACCCACACCACACAAGGTTTTTAAGTCTTTTGCTAACATCTTCAAATCGTCACTATTTCCGACAAACCCTTTGATGATGGTTACTATTTTTCCGCCCCGATTTTTTTTGTCGAGATGAGCTTCCAACCTTTGTTCTTCCGGAGATAGCGTTTCTTCTGTTTCTTGCTCGTTATTCAAATCAAAATCTTCGTTGGTGGAATACACAAATCCGCCCAAATCTTCTAAACTATTTATTTTTTTTGCCATATATGATATTCTTTTAATCCGTCAATAGGTTTTTGTACAAAATTTCCTGCTGTGAGTTGATACTTTTTCAATGCCGATTTAAAAAAATCTTGTAGTAAAAAAGCCACCGAACCTACGAAATGAATCGGGATTTTTCGACTTTCTTCAAATTGAAGGATATAATTTTCAATAAAAAAATCAACCGTTTTGCTTATGAGTTTTTGCATAAATTCATGTGATTGATTTTCTATCAAAAAAGGTAAAAATCCTGCTAAAAAAGCATTTGGATTTTCTTTTTTATAGAAATGATTTTTGAGCGTGTCTGCATCCAAATCATATTGATTTTCAAAAATAAGTTGCAAATCTTTCGGCATTTGTTTGAAATAATAGGCACGAATCAATTGGCGACCAAAATCGCTTCCGCTACAATCATCCATAGCCATATATCCTAATGAATTGACTTTCTGAATCAGTTTTTCGCCATCAAAAAAAGAGCAGTTAGACCCCGTTCCGTTAATGCAAACAATCGCAGGATTACCATTGGTTGTAGCATACACGGCTGCGTAAGTATCTTCTTGGATTACTGTTTTTTTTACATTCGGAAAAATTTCGTTCAAAGCTGTTTTCATATAACCTACCGAACGCGGTGTACCACAACCTGAACCATAAAAATACAATTCTTCTACCGAATTTTTTATATCTACTATTACAGACGATTGATTAATTCTTGCCACCAAATCTTGATGACTGAGCACCTCAGGATTGAGTCCTAAGGTGGTTGTTAATTCGCTTTCTGTAGCTGTTTTTATAATTATCCAATCGGCTTTGGTTGAGCCACTATCCACAACTATTTTCATCGGCTTATCGGTTACAAAAATAAACGGTCAAATCGAGTAATTTGGCAGCATAACCATATTCGTTATCATACCAACCTATGATTTTGAAAAATGTATCATTCAAAGCGATTCCTGCCTGAGCATCAATGATTGATATTCGAGTATCAGACACAAAATCCTGCGAAACAACGGCATCATTGGTAAAACCTATAATTCCTTTGAAATCATTTTCTGAAGCCTGTTTGAATGTTTCCATAATATGCTCATAAGTTGTTGATTTTTCTAATTTTACTGTTAAATCAACTACTGAAACACTCAATACCGGCACACGAAATGCCATTCCGGTTAATTTTCCATCCAACTCCGGAATCACTTTGGTTACTGCTTCGGCTGCACCGGTTGATGCCGGAATGATATTTTGCATAGAAGCCCTTCCGCCTCTATAATCTTTTTTAGATGCTCCATCAACGACTGCCTGAGAAGCGGTTACGGCATGCACAGTTGTCATCAATGCTTCTTTGATGCCATAATTGTCGTTGAGTACTTTTACCATCGGTGCCAAGCAATTGGTGGTACACGAAGCGTTGGAAATAATATTTTCATCCGTTGATATTTCTGTGTGATTAACACCCATGACATACATTGGCACGTCTTTGGTTGGTGCAGAAATCACTACTTTTTTTCCGCCAGCATCGATATGTGCGTGAGCAGTTTCTCTGGTTTTGAATATTCCGGTGCAATCGACAACGGCATCTACACCAACTTCGTCCCATTTGAGTTTTGCCGGGTCTTTTTCTGCTGTAACACGAATGGTTTTTCCGTTAATTTCTAAATGGTTTCCTACGATATTTACTGTTTGATCCCATCTGCCATGTACTGAATCATATTTTAACAAATAAGCCAATTGTTCCACATCCATTAAATCGTTGATTGCCAATACTTCTATATCGGTTCTGTCCATAGCTTCTCTGAATGCTAATCTGCCGATTCGACCAAAACCGTTTATGCCTATTTTTATCTTTTTCATGATTATATATTATTTAGATTGATAATATGTCTGAAATTCTTATGAGTTCTTCGTCGATGACAGAAGAGCCTTTGATGGCTTTTTCTAACGGAACGGTTACCACATGTTGATTTTGTAAACCGACCATTACGCCTTTTTGATTTTGTAACAATAATTCTACTGCCTTGACCCCTAATCTACTGGCTAAAATTCTGTCAAAACAAGTTGGCGAACCTCCGCGTTGTATATGCCCGAGCACAGAAACACGTACATCATATTCGGGTAAATTTTCCTGTACATATTCGCTCAATTCAAAAACGTTTTTCCCGATTTTGTCGCCTTCAGAAACCAAAACAATACACGACGATTTCCCTGAAGCTTTACTTCGCTTAAGTTTTTCTAATAATTTAGGCAAACCTATATCTTCTTCCGGAATTAAGATTTCTTCGGCTCCAGCTCCTATTCCAGCATTGAGTGCGATGTGTCCGGCATCTCGTCCCATTACTTCTACAAAAAACATTCTTTTGTGTGAAGTAGCTGTATCTCTGATTTTATCCACTGCTTCGACCACAGTGTTTAGTGCAGTGTCGTAACCGATGGTGTGTGAAGTGCCGTAAATATCATTGTCGATTGTTCCTGGTATCCCAATCACCGGGATTTTATATTCTTTAGAAAACTGATAAGCTCCGGTAAAACTTCCATCTCCTCCGATAACAATCAAAGCCTGAATGGCGTGTTTTTGGATTTGTTCAAAAGCTTTCTGCCTGCCTTCTTTGGCTATAAAATCTTTTGATCTTGCTGTTTTAAGCATTGTACCGCCTTTGCTTATGGTATATTTTACATCTCTTGGTCCGAGCTCTTTTATATCACCTTCAATCAATCCTTGGAAGCCACGATAAATGCCAAAACATGCAACTTCGTAAAATGCACAAGCTCGAACAACCGCTCTGATTGCTGCATTCATTCCTGGTGCATCGCCACCTGAGGTAAGCACTGCTATTTTGGTGATGTGATTTTTCATGTTTTTACTTGTCTGTTTCTGTATGATAAAGTGCGTTTTGATGGTTATTTTCTATTCGTTTTTCCGAATATTCTATTTGCTCAATAGTATCATTTTGTTGGGGTAATTGTTCTTGTTTTTTCTTTTCTTCTTCCTCCAAACGTTGGCGTTCTCTCCTTGCTCTTTCCTCAGCTTTGAGAAATATTTTTTGCCACAATTCTCTGAATGAATTAAAATCTACTTCATAAGCCAAACCGACTCCTTGCGTGTAACCGATACCTTCGCCCAAATAAGTAATATTGTTTTCGCGGTTGAAAACCTGTGCTCGAAGCGAGCCGTCTTGATTTAGTAAGAATTGTATTTCTACATCGCCAACAATAGCGTTGTCCTCTCCCCCAACAGGAACTCCTAATTTACCGTTAAGTACAATTCTGTCACTCAATTGTGTAGATATATTCGCACTGATTCGCGCGGATTCATTTTCTGCAAACGGATTTCTTTCTGCTTGCGTATAATCGAGAGATACTTGTACTTTACCTCCTTCTTCAGAAAATATTCCATCAAACAAACTTCCCATACTTTCAAACAAACTTCCGTATGCGGCAGTGCTAGCATTTTTTGGACTAATAAAGTTTCCTGTTCCTAACAAGGCTAAGGCTTGTGTTCTTCTCAAATCATTGTCGGCTAAAGCGTATTCAATTTCGGATTTAATGGTAGAGCTCACATTTGGAAAATCAATCAAGAAATTAATTTCCGGATTACTTAGATTTCCAGTTACAACTACAGATACATCCGTATCAATTTTTTTATTCACCATAGAACTTTCTACAATCAATCCTGGATTGGCTTGTGTGTGATAAATGGCTTCTAGGTTGAGATTAGCATTCATCGGATCGCCGTCCCAAATGATTGTTCCTCCTTTTTTTACACTTAATTTTTTATCAATAGGAATTACTGCTGCATTGGTTCTAAAGTTATATTCGCCTTCGTTAACTTCAAAATTCCCCCACATATTAAATCTTCCTAATGTATTGATTGCCATCTTGATGTACCCTGCACCTTTACCTTTCATTCCGTGTCCGGTTTTTTGGTCTATAATCACTTCAATGTCTGCATCTGGTGTTATGCCCAAATCAAAATCGAGTTGGATTCCGCCAGTTTGTACATTTTCTATCGGTTCAAAAATACCTTGTTCACGTTGTTTTTTTTCTTCTTCAGAAATAAAATGGATAAAATTATTATCGCCAATTCCGCCTGTTTCATCCAAAGGGATTTTGATTTTCGTTCCAGGTTTTGATCTTGCTTGGACAGCAATATTCATAGATTCTGCAGGCCCTTTGAGTGTGGCTCCACCTTGAATAAATGCGGTTCCGTAATAAGGCACCTCTTCTTCATGTTCTAAATCCAAAACCATTAAATTGTCTGAATTTATAGATAAATCCAATGCCCAATTTTGGAAATTGTGATGCGTTATGCTTCCATTTATCGTTCCTTCGGTTTTGTTTTTGGTATCAATCATTTTTTGTTGATTGAGCGTAAAACTTTTTTCTGTAACCTGCAATTCGGTTTCTGGTGCAAAAGCATAATCAACACCGGTAAAAACAGGTTTCATTCCGGCGTCATTCATATAAAGTGTTCCATCAACTTTTGGTGCTTTGTGACTACCTCTCACTTGTAAAACGCCGGTTGCATTTCCTCTTAAATCTGAAAAAATAGATTGCAAAAATGGAGCAATCACTTTCATGTCGAATTTGTCAAAACCGACTTCAGCGTTTAATCGACTATTATTGCGGAAAAATCTCAAACCGCCATCGATATAAAACATTTTTTTGCCTTCGTTGATGATAGATGATTGTATGTCGAAGTGTCGAAGTGTTTCGTTGCCCTGCACAGACAGATTAAATTGTCCTAAATCCACTTCGTTTATTACCAAACCGGAAATATTTATATCTGTACTCGGGTCAAAAACGTCGTTTTCTTGGAACAATCTGGCTTCTCCGTTCATCAATCCTTTAAACGTCAATCCGTCAATGGACGGGGTAATTTTATTTAAATCAACCTGATTAAGCGTCAATAACAAATCTTTATAGTCTTTTCCTTTCATGCCTCCGTCAAGTACTACGGTTTGTCCTTCATGTGAGAGGGTTAAATTTTGTATATCAAAATCGGTAATTTCTTTGTTAAATACAACTTTGTTTTGGTCATTTTCTTCTTCATTGATATACCACATGAATTGTTTAAAATTCACTTCAGACTTATTAAATCCGACGATTGAACGGTTTTCTTCATCAATGGTATAATACAAATTGAGGTTGTAAAAATCTTCTTTTTCTGCGCCACCAACAAACTCTGTACGAGCGAATAAAGTATCATTTTGTGTAACGTTGATAAAGTTAAAATCGGTAATATCATATCCTTTTAAACTGACAGAATCTATAGCGATATAAGCATTATAAAGCGGATTTTGGTTATCGACTTGTAAATCTATATTTGCCAATCTATTGCCAGAAACATTAACAAAAGGCGTGGTAAAATTGAGTTTGAAATCTCCTTCGTCGGCATTAATTTTTCCTTCGATTTGCGTTTCCTCACTGATTTGGATTTGCGGTGCAAAAAGATTGACAATTTTATCGTTGATGACAAATTTAAAATCCACGTATTGATTGTCTTCTAACTCTATCGGCGAATAATTTGTATATAAACTTCCTAAGGCATTTTCGACTATACTTGGCAATTGATTAACCTTAAACTTTCCATTTATATAACCATCCGCAATATCCTCTGAATGAAAAGAAATCAGCCTAGAATCATTATCCATAAATTGAGATTCTACTTCAAAATTAGCAAACTGATAAGTATCGTTTGAATTGGTAAAAACTGCATTTTTCAACAAAGCTTTTCCTTCAAAATCATCAATATTTGTTCCTTTTGCATTGACTTCTAATTGTCCTTTAAAATTACTGATACTGTCTTTGACAAAACCTAAAGCCGCCAAGTTGAGATGTGACACATCTGCCACAAAATTGTATTCATTTGGCTTGGAAGTAAAATCTATTTCTCCGTCAAAATTGAGCTGTGCATTTGGATCTTTACTACTCAAATATCCCTGATATTTAGGCATTTTTAGATTTCCGTCCACCAAAATATTTTGGTAAGTATATCCGTTAAATGTCAAGGCAAAAATCTGTCCCGTTACGATTGTTTGTAATTTTTGAGGGTCAAAGCTTTTTCCGTCCACAAATAAATCAATAGTTGTTTTGCCTAATTGTTCTTGTCCTGATATTTGTCCTAAGTCAAAATCATCTAAAATAATATTACCGCGATAAGTTGCTTGATCTTTTTGATTAATTTTCGCTAGTTCAATATTCGTTTCTGCATATCCGATTTGCGACAGAGCGTTGATATCTGCATTTAGGCTAAAATTAGAATACGTCAAACTCCCAGTCAAATTCAACCATCCGACCTTGCTTAACTCTTCAGGCAAAGCACTTCCTAAAGCATCTGGAAGCAAAGCTACCGCTCTATCTCGGCTGATAAACAACCTGTCTAAATTTGTTGTAACTTTCAGATTATCATTTCCTTTCAGCAATTTATTAAACTTAAACTGACCGATAACTTGTGCACCGGCTTGATCACTGAAAATGGTATTGGCTAACACAAAATCGTTGAGTGTTCCTTTGGCAATCGTTTGTAAATAGAGCGTTTGATTTGCTCCAATTCCGTCATAAAAATATTTAATATCGTTGGTTGATAATTTACTCGGCTCGACCTCCAACAAAAGGTTAACATCTTCGGTAAAATTTGTTAATCCACCTTCTCGATAAGTCATATCTAATCGCCCTTTTAATGTCGTTGCATTAGTTTTGAGCAACAGATTATGAAACTTCATATAGGTTTTATCCATAGCAAAATCGGTAGCTGAATTTTCAAGGGATAATCCACCAAATCCAACCAAATCCAATCCTTTTACTTTTGCCTGAATGTGAGAACCTTTAATATGTAAACCTTCTACTTCGCCATTAATTCCCGTAAAATCAACCGATTCGGGATTAGGTTTATTGTAATCTTTTACACTAAAATTTCCGTTACTCACATTGATTTGATTGATGTGCATCAAAAAATTGCCTTCTCCTTCTGAACCGTTATCAAATACAGCTATAAATTTATCCAAATTACTCACCGAATCATTTTGATAGGTAGCAATATGAAAATCAAGATTATGTATGCTGGTATTTCCAAAAAAAAGCTGACCACCGACCAATGAATTTACATCCAATATATTGGTTTGTAAATCATCTATTTTTATCAATATACTGTCGCGGTCGTCTTTAATCCAAACATTGCCCAAGCGAACTGTTCCGCTCAAATCAATCGACACTGTGCTTATGTTTGTTTTTATATCAAATTTTTCATTTATTTTTCCGGTAGCAAAATGAGCCAACGACGTTTGCACAGCTGGCAAAGCCAATGCAATAGCCAATCCTACTATTAAAATTAACAATAGTAGAAAGATATAAATTAGTGTTTTATATAATTTTTTGATAAGGCGAATTTGTTTAAATTTGCGTTAGTTTTTCTGTTTCATATACAAGAAACAAAAATACATTTTTTTCATTGATTTTTCGATAGGTTTTAAGACTTATTTACCAAATACCGACTTCTTAATTTATGTCAAAAAAATATCATCTATTAGCCATAGAAAGCTCTTGTGACGACACAGGTGCGGCTGTTTTGTGCAACGACAAAGTGCTGTCGAATATTATTGCCGGACAAGAAATCCATAGTTTGTATGGCGGTGTTGTTCCTGAATTGGCGTCAAGAGCACATCAACAAAACATCGTTCCGGTAGTTGATATTGCTTTGCAAAAAGCTAATATTTCTCTCAAAGATATCGACGCGATTGCCTACACTCAAGGACCAGGATTAATGGGCAGTTTGCTCGTTGGCGGAGCTTTTGCCAAATCGATGGCGATGGCGTTACAAGTTCCTCTGATTCCGGTTAATCATATGCAAGCACATATTTTGGCTCACTTTATTGATGATGCCGGAAGTGAAAAACCAGAGTTTCCGTTTTTAGCTTTGACAATTAGCGGCGGACACACACAAATTGTTCGCGTGGATAATTATGATAACATGACTGTTTTGGGCGAAACTACCGATGATGCAGTAGGAGAAGCTTTTGACAAAACTGCCAAATTGCTCGGTCTTCCTTATCCTGGTGGACCTTTGATTGACAAATATGCTCGCGACGGAGAAGCTATTTATCCTTTTACCAAACCAAAAGTCGATGGACTAAATTTTAGTTTCAGCGGTTTGAAAACCCAAATTATGTATTTTGTGCAAAAGGAGTCTAAAAAAAATCCTGATTTCATCAAGGAAAACATACACAACATCGCCGCTTCGGTACAAAAAATCATCATTGATATTTTGATGGATAAAGTAGAAAAAGCCATTAAAGAAACTGGTATTATTCAAATTGCAATTGGCGGAGGCGTATCAGCAAATTCGGGGATAAGACAAGCTTTGCTTCAAAAAAAAGAGCAAAAAAAATGGAAAGTATTTATCCCGAAAACAACATACACCACCGACAACGCCGCTATGATTGGCATTGTTGGCTATTTTAAATACATCAACCAATCATTCGACATACACCAACCTTTATCTAAATCTCGATTAACTGTTTGATTATGCAATTATTCTACAATGCCGAATTGATTGACCAAAGCACCTTTCGATTTGATAAAAACGAAATTACGCATATAATTAAAGTTTTACGTAAAAAAACTGGAGATATTCTATACATAACCAATGGATTAGGTTATCTTTTTGAAGCCGAAATAATTTTAGATGATACTCGAAATTGCGAAGTAAAAATAATCAAAAAAACTTTTTTTGAACGCGCATTATTTCATACGCACATCGCCATAGCTCCAACCAAAATGAACGACCGTTTGGAATGGTTTGTCGAAAAAGCCATAGAAATTGGCGTGCAAGAAATCACGCCTATCATCTGCGATAACTCTGAACGTAAAGTATTGAAAATCGAACGCATACAAAAAATTGCCATCGCAGCCATGAAGCAATCATTGCAATATTATTTACCCAAAATCAATGAGCCGATTGCTTATCAAAAATTTATGCAACAAGATTTCGTCGAAACAAACCTATATATTGCTCACTGCGAAGAAGATACAGACAAAAAACATCTATACAATTTAATTGATAGACAAACAAAAAACATCGTTTTAATTGGTCCTGAAGGCGATTTTTCTGATAAAGAAATTTCGTTAGCAAAATCCAAAGATTTTCAGCCAGTTTCTTTAGGACACAATCGATTGCGAACCGAAACTGCCGCTTTGGTAGCCGTGCACACTATCGCCCTAAAAAACGAAAATCATGGGCAATAATTTATTAAACAAAGATGTACAAGATTTTATAAATCAACATCTTAAAAAAGATATATCTCAACTGGCGTTGCAACAAAACCCTTTTCCTGATACAGACTGGAAACTGATTTTGCAACAAATCCAAGCCAAGCAAAAGTGCTTAGACAAATTACCTACTTGGGGGAATACTCCAATGATATTATTTCCGCCAAAAATTTCCATTGAACAAAGCTCTTCTGAGGTTTTGGCACAACATAAAAGCGAATCTATACACGGGAAGAAAATCATTGACCTCACCGGAGGTTTTGGCATAGATACTTTTTATTTTTCTAAGAAATTTGAACAAGTAATTCACGTCGAAATCAATCCTGAATTATCAGAAATCGTTCGACATAACAGTTTGTGTTTAAATGCAAAAAACATAAACGTTCATCAAGGCGATGGTTTAAAAATATTGCAAGAAATCGACCAACAATTTGATTGGATATACATTGATCCGGCTCGAAGAAATAATCAACAAAAAAAGGTTTTTCGCCTTGCTGATTGTACACCAGATGTTACCAATTTGTTGGATAAATATTTCAAATATTCTGATAATATTCTTATCAAAACAGCTCCTTTGTTGGATATTTCTCAGGGTATCAAAGAATTGCAATATGTTGAAAAAATAGAAATCGTTTCACTGAACAACGAAGTGAGAGAATTGCTTTGGTTTCTGAATAAAAATCAACAAAATCCGCCACAATTATTTGTTACGGATTACGATTCAAAAGGCACAAAAACGTCTTTGCAAATTCCTATTCATGACGATGAATACAATAGGTTGAGTTTGCCAAAGAACTTTTTGTATGAGCCCGTTGCCGGATTATTAAAAAGTGGTAGTTTTAATTTCATCGGCAATTACTTCGGATTGGATAAAATCGATAAGCATTCGCATTTATACACCAGTGTAGAACCAAAAGAATTTTGGGGGAGACGTTTCAAAATAGTTCATAGCGAAGATTTTTCTAAAAAAGCTATGCAAAAATGGAGCAATCAAAAAGCCAATATCAGTTGTCGAAATTTCCCTATGAAACCTGAAGAAATCAAAAAGAAATTCAAAATAAAAGATGGTGGCAATCAATACTTGTTCTTCACTAGTGCGGAAAACGGCTCTAAAAAATTGATTATTGTAGGAGAAAAAAGAGATAACTAATCTATGCTATTATAAAAAAGAGAAGCCGATTTGACTTCTCTTTTTTTTATGTTAATTCTACGACTGTTTAAAAAAGTGTAATAATATAATAAACCGCCATGGCAATTAGGGCAGAAACCGGAATGGTTAATATCCATGCCCAAAGTAAACTAATCGTTACGCCCCATCTTACAGCTGATATTCGCTTGGTTACTCCTACCCCAATGATTGAACCGGTAATCGTGTGTGTTGTTGAAACGGGTACGCCTAAATGTTCTGTTACATATAACGAAATTGCACCAGCAGTTTCAGCTGCCACACCTTCTAATGGTGTTACTTTCGTGATTTTAGAGCCCATTGTTTTTACGATTTTCCAACCTCCAGACATTGTTCCTAAACCGATGAATATAAATGAAGCTAACGGAACCCACCACCAATGCTCAACAAACACCTTGAATGTATCAACTCCATCAACCAAATATGCCGGGTCTTTATCTACGTTGATGTGATAAAAAATCACCGCTGCACCGATAATTCCCATTACTTTTTGCGCGTCGTTTCCTCCGTGACCTAAGCTAAACAAAGCAGATGAAACCAATTGTAGTCGCTTAAACCATTTTTCTGCTTTATGTGGATTTGCTTTTCGGCATATCCAAAGTATGGCAACCGTAATAAAATAAGCCAACACCATACCAAGTAAAGGTGCAGCAAAAATAAATAAGAAAATAGGAATTACTTTTGCATAAACAATTACATCTTCTCCACTAATCGAAAATCCGCCGGCATGAGCGATTGCTGCTCCGATAAAACCTCCAATTAACGTATGTGACGACGACGACGGAATACCTAATTTCCACGTCATTAAATTCCAGATAATTGCCGCAATTAATCCAGCTAAAATTACTTCAAGCGTGATAAAATTCTCATTAACGGATTTAGCAATGGTATTTCCGATTTTAAATTCTCCGATAATATAAAGCGAGATAAAATAAGCTGCAAAATTAAACATAGCGGCCCACAATACTGCCTGAAACGGTGTTAAAACTCGCGTAGTTACAATAGTCGCAATAGAATTTGCCGCATCGTGAAAGCCGTTGATAAAATCAAATCCCAAGGCTAAAACGATAATTACAATCAATAAGATACCCTGAGAATTGCTCAGTATTTCCAAGAAAAAATCCATAAAAATTATGCGTATTTAACCGTTACTACTTCCAATACATACGCTACATCTCTACAACTGTCTGTAGCGGCTTCCAATGCAGACATCACTTCTTTGTAACGAACAACATCAATCGTATTAGTTTCATTTTCAAATATATCGGCTACTGCCTTGTCAAAGACCTTATCTGCTTTTCTCTCTAAACGATAAATCACTTTACAGCTTTCGGCAATCTGTGACAAATTTCGATTATCTTTCAAGCAAAGTAATGCATTGTGCACTTCGGTACACGCTTCCAGATTGGCTTCTGTCAATTTTCGCAAAGGTTTGGTTATTTTATCAATCTGATACAAACGCATTCGGCTGGCAGCATCACTCAAATTGTCAGCTACTGCATCTACTGCACTGATAATAGCGTGAATATCTTCTCGATCAAACGGTGTAATAAAACTTTTACCGAGCTCGACTCTGATTTTTTGTGCAATAGTTTCGATTTCTGATTTAAGCTTTTCGACTTCTTTCAGCAAAGTATCGCGCTGTGGCGTATGTACAGCTTCGTGCAAGGTTTCTGACAACAATTTTAGCTTAACAGCGGTTTCTTCGAATAATGGATAAAATGTCTTATCCTTAGGTACTAAAAATTGAAAAATATTATTTAAATTCATCTATCTGCTTTTTCGACAAATGTAATCAGGATAAATATGCTATGTTTTTTTTTATTATTACCAAAACTTTACCTTAATGTTACCTTATTGTTAAGTAATGAATTCATAACGATGAATTAAAGCTCAGGAACATCTCACTAAATGATGGAAAGTCTGTATATTTGCAGGAAATTCAATCGTTATGAACTATCTTTCAGTCGAAAATATTTCCAAATCTTATGGCGAACGTTCGCTTTTTGAAAATCTTTCATTTGGTATCAATAAAGACCAAAAAATTGCTTTTATCGCCAAAAACGGTTCCGGAAAAACGACCATTCTCAATATTATCGCAGGTAAAGATACGCCAGATAGCGGACAGGTAGTCATGCGAAAAGATATTAAAATTGAATTTTTATCACAAGAACCTGATTTACAAGACGATTTAACTATCGAAGAAAATATTTTTGCTTCAGACAACGATATTCTCAAAGTGATTGAAAACTATGAAAAAGCTTTAGAAAATACAGATGATACAGATGCTTATCAAAAAGCTTTTGATGCTATGGACAGACATCAGGCTTGGGATTTTGAAACGCAATACAAACAAATTTTATCTAAACTCAAACTCGATGACCTCAAACAATTTGTAAAAAATCTATCTGGAGGACAAAAAAAACGTTTGGCTTTGGCTATCGTTTTGCTCAACAAACCAGATTTGCTCATTCTCGACGAACCTACCAACCATCTTGATTTAGAAATGATTGAATGGCTCGAAGATTATTTTGCCAAAGAAAGTATCACCTTGTTTATGGTTACCCACGACCGTTATTTTCTCGAACGTGTTTGTAACGAAATTATCGAATTGGATCAAGGAAAAATTTATGGTTACAAAGGAAATTATTCCTATTACTTACAGAAAAAAGAAGAGCGTTTGTTGGCAGAACAAGCATCAGTTGAAAAGGCGAAAAATCTGTATGTCAAAGAATTAGATTGGATGCGACGACAACCCAAAGCCCGAACTACCAAATCTAAATCGAGAATTGATGATTTTTATGTGATTAAAGAAAAAGCCCACGCCCGACGAAAAGATCATCAGGTCGAACTAGAAATAAACATGGAACGCCTTGGAAATAAAGTGATTGAACTGCACAACATTTCAAAATCATTCAATGAAAAAGTGATTTTAGACAAATATTCCTACAACTTTTTGCCCGGCGAACGCATCGGAATTATCGGGAAAAACGGTACAGGAAAATCAACTTTTCTAAATATTATTACACAAAAAATCCAAACCGACAGCGGAAAAGTTATCGTGGGTGAAACCATCAAAATTGGTTATTACACCCAAGCCGGCATCAAGGTAAAACCAGAACAAAAGGTAATTGATGTGATTCGTGAATTTGGCGAATATATTCCGCTGGCAAAAGGCAAAATGCTATCGGCAGCACAATTGCTCGAACGTTTTTTGTTTGACCGAAAAAAGCAATATGATTTTGTAGAAAAACTCAGCGGAGGCGAACTCAAACGGCTGTATTTGTGTACGGTTTTGATTCAAAATCCAAACTTTTTGATTTTGGACGAACCTACCAACGATTTGGATATTGTAACACTCAACGTGCTTGAAAGTTTTCTGTTGGATTACCCAGGTTGTCTGCTTGTGGTTTCACACGATCGTTATTTTATGGACAAAATTGTCGATCATTTGTTTGTGTTCAGAGGAAATGGCATCGTAGAAGATTTTCCTGGGAACTACTCCGATTTTAGAACCTACGAAGATTCTATTGAACCAGAAAAAGACGACACGCCCAAAGAAAAATCGAATTGGAAAGAGAAACAAGTACAAAATGGCTTGACTTATCAAGAACAAAGAGAATTACAAAAAATTGAGCGAGAAATCAAAGATTTGGAATTGTCGAAAAAGAAAATCGAGCAAGAATTTTCAGACAATCTTGTTTTACCCGAAGATATTGAACAGAAATCCAACGAATTGCAAGAGATTATTCAAAAAATGGAAACAAAAGAAGAACGTTGGTTTGAATTATTGGAAAAATCAGAAAGCTAAAAAACAACCACGGATTAATGCTTTTTTAAAATCATTAATCCGTGGTTGATGTGTTTTTATTTTTTCTTTTTTTTCATCTGTTTTTGATAAATAAAAAGTTGGGATAATAAACCTATAATCATAAAAAAAGTAATTGGAGTAATTGATTTTAGCCCTTTAGTTATAGCTAAAAATCCAAAAGCAAATACGGCAAATAAAATAATCACTGTATTGATTCTCAAAGCCCATTTCAAATAACCTTTTTCATACCAAACATCCCAACTATCTACAATTTTTACATTTACACATTCTTCTAATAAAAACCTTATAAATTCCTGACTATCAGACTTCACAAACGTTTTTGGTTTACCATTTCCAAGAATTATTTCTCTATCTTTTGCAATTATCTTCCTAATGATTTCCTCATTATCAAGTACAACTTTTTGAATATCTTGAATTTTTAAATCAGGAATATTTTTAAATTTAAAAAACAGCTTTGGTTCCCAAACAAATTTGAACTTCCCTTCATAGAAATTTATCATCAATTTTCCATATACAAAATAAGCAAGAATTGCTAATAATAACATTATTCCAAATAATATTGCTACCCATCTAAAAAATAGATTTTCTATTACTGAAGGAAGAAGTAATATTGGGAAAAACAATACTACAAAAATCACAATACTAAAGAGTACTCTGCTTTGTCTAATTATCAATATATTAAAACTCCTTTTCAATTAACTATTTTACTATTTCTGTTATTTCTCCCATAATTTTCGCCGCCAAATCATCGGCTTGTTGTTGGGTTGGGGCTTCGGTATAAATACGGATAATCGGTTCGGTATTTGATTTTCGCAAATGCACCCAACTGTTGGCTAAATCAATTTTTACACCGTCAATCGTAGTGATTTTTTCGTTGGCATAGCGTTTTTGCATCGCTTCCAAAATAGCATCAACATTGATTTCGGGTGTTAATTCAATTTTTTGTTTACTCATAAAATACGCAGGATAGCTTGCACGCAAATTCGCCACGTCCAAATCTTGGTTTGCCAAATGCGTCAAAAACAAAGCCACGCCCACCAAGGCATCGCGTCCGTAATGAATTTCCGGATAAATGATTCCGCCGTTTCCTTCGCCGCCGATAATCGCGTTGTTTTTCTTCATTAATTCCACAACGTTTACCTCTCCCACTGCCGATGCTTCGTAGCTTCCGCCGTGTTTTTCGGTAACGTCTTTCAACGCCCGCGACGATGACATATTGGAAACCGTGTTGCCTGGAGTTTTGCTCAACACATAATCGGCAACGGCAACCAGCGTGTATTCTTCGCCAAACATTTCGCCGTCGTTGCTGATAAATGCCAAACGATCCACATCGGGATCCACGACAATACCAAAATCAGCTTGTTCTTTCACGACCAATTCACAAATATCTTTTAAATACTCTTTCAACGGTTCGGGATTGTGCGGAAAATGTCCGTTGGGTTCGCAATACAATTTCACGACTTCCACGCCCATTTTTTCCAACAAAGCCGGAATGACAATACCTCCCGAAGAATTTACACCATCGACAACCACCTTGAGTTTACGTTGTTTCACAGCTTCCACATCGACTAATTTCAGATTCAACACTTCGTCGATATGTTTCTCCATATAATCGTTGATTTCTGTAATTGTTCCCAACGAATCTACATCGGCAAAATCAAAATTATCGGATTCGGCGATTTCTAAAATCAACGCCCCTTCGGCGCCGCTCAAAAATTCGCCTTTATTGTTCAATAATTTCAGTGCGTTCCACTGTTTTGGATTGTGCGAAGCTGTTAAAATAATACCGCCGTCGGCTTTTTCTAACGGAACGGCAACTTCAACGGTTGGCGTGGTCGAAAGTCCCAAATCAATCACGTTGATGCCCAAACCAACCAAAGTTTGCATCACCAACTGATGAATCATTGGTCCGGAAATGCGTGCATCACGACCGATTACGACTTTTAAATTATCTTTTTGTAAACTGTTTTTCAGGAAAGTTCCATAAGCCGAAGCAAATTTCACGGCATCAATTGGCGTAAGGTTTTCGCCTACGTTTCCGCCGATGGTTCCTCGGATTCCGGAAATAGATTTTATTAAGGTCATTTATTTTTAATTTTGTTCAGAAACAAATATAAAGATTACTTTGTTAAATAAGGAAAGAGAAAGTTGAAAATTGTTATTTGTAATCTTGTCTTCCGATGATTGTGATTATTCCGATTTCGTCGCCTACAATTTTGAAATAAATAGTATCAACACCACAAACGCAATATCTGTAACCTTTTTTTAAATGTGTTGCTTTTGGAAACATTAGTGGATTGGTGGCTATTCTTTCAAAACAATTATGCATCATATTAAAATATTTATCTGCTTGGGCTTCGCCAAATTTATAAACTCCGTATTCAAAAATTCTCCACAAATCTTCCTTTGCTTCACGAGTTAAAAAATAGTTATACATCATTTTAGACGTTTTTTAAACTCTGCCAACATTTCTTCTTTGGTTTGTTTTTCGGCAAAGCCACTTTTTTCACCTCGTTTTATTTTCATTCGGACATATTCGTAGTATTCTTCGCGTTCGCGTGCCTGTTTAATTAAATAATTGATTGCTTCGCTTTTGCTGTTGAATTCTTCTTCTGCAATTTGTGCTTTCAGCCATTCGTCGTTTTGTTTGGCTAATGTAATGCTTTGTCGTGTCATCATTCAAAAGGTTTATTGGTGTAAATTTACACCAAAATATTTTTATATGCCAATGTTTTTTATTTATAATGAACTTAAGCGGTCAAAACAATCAAAAAATCCTTATCTTAGAAGCATCATCTTTGTGATTTTTTTGATATGAATTTTCTGGCACATATTTATCTTTCGGGCGATAATCCACGCATACAAATTGGCAATTTTATGGGCGACGGCATTCGTGGAAAAGATTACAAACATTATCATCCCGACATTCAGATTGGTGTTTTGCTGCATCGATCGATTGATAGTTTCACGGATTTTCATCCGGTTTTTCGGCAATCGAAACATCGTTTGGCACCAAAATTCAATCATTTTTCGGGTATTATTATCGATATGTTTTACGATCATTTTTTGGCGAAAAATTGGTCTATGTATAGCGATATTCCTTTGGCTACATTTACCCATCAATTTTATGAAAACTTGCATGTTCATTACGATGAATTGAATGATAAGACCAAGCGTCTGATTCCGTATATGACCGAAAACGATTGGTTGTATAATTACCAGTATATCGATTATTTAGAAAAAATTTTACATCAAATGGACAAGCGTTTTTCTGTTCCGTCTAATATGGATTTATCTATAGAGGATTTGCAAAAACATTACGCCGAATTTGAAGAAGAATTTACCATTTTCTTTGCTGAATTATCTCAATTTGCCAAAGAAAAACTGGCTACATTTACATTCTAACCGAAAATGGTGTTTTTCTTCTTTTTGTTTTCTCTGAGTTCTTTGCGTATTTCTTCGATTTTCTGTGCCGTATAGAATAATTTCTCAGACAAACTAATCATCCAAACCAACTGATCGATAACCAATTGAGATTCTTCCAGAAGTTGTACTCTTTTTTCTGGATCATCGATTGTAGCTTCTAATTCTTCTCGTTTAATTTTTTTCAATGTAGAAAAACCGATTTCAAAATCTTCGGTTGTTTCAATTTGAATACCTTCTCTCGGGTTATCTTCCAAGAGTTCTGAAGTTTTATTAAGATTATCCACAATTTGATCCATCACGATATTAAATGCAGCTGAAGCTTCGGTGGTGGTATGCGATTGAATATAGGTTCCGATACTTGCATTTGCCGACAATAACGCTTGATTGAGTACAACCATTTCATATAATTCTGCCCTAAACTTCTGTTTCGATTTCGGTTCTTGCACCATTCGTTGAAAAGATGCCATCAAGTTTCCGACTTCGGTATAGGCATATTTTCTGGTTAATTTATAGGCGGTAGTCGGTTCTCCTTTTACATTATAATAAGTTTTAATTTCGGCAACAAAATTTTTATTGGCTGTAAGCGTTTCTTTTAAATGGTATCTAATTTTTAGAAATTCCCACGATGGCCAAAGCAAATGTGTTGCAGCAAACGCCAATATAGCACCGATAACAGTATCTGTAACCCGATAAGCAACCATTTTTTCTACATCGGGTGTCATAAATCCATACATCAATGCTACACAAAGCGTAATAAATGTAACACCCAACGAATATTTGGAATATGCCATCCAATACCCTAAAACCATAGATATTAAGGTAAGTGCTACAATAATCGTATTATTGTGTATAAAATACAAAATCGCAAACGCAATCAGACATCCTAAAACGGTGCCTAAAACACGGTCTTTCGAACGTTGTTTGGTTAATCCGTAACCTGGTCGCATAATCACGATAATGGTCATCAAAATCCAGTATTCTTTTTGGAGTGGTAATATTTCTCCTAAAGCAAATCCTGCGACAATGGTAATCATCAGCCGAAGTGAATGCCGAAATATACTCGAATTGAAATTGAGATTTTCTTTCAACGATTCTATTCGATAATGTTGCGGGCTGAGAAATTTTTCCAAATCTTTATATTTTCCACGCAATTGGTCGGCATTAACGCGTTGTTTGTACACGCGTTCCAATCCTTTTACTTTCTGGATTTGCTTTTCAGCATAATGCAAAACATTGGAGAAAACAATGTATTTATTGGAAGTTTGGCTAAGTTGATTTTTCTTAACATACTCTTCAAAATGTAGTTTCAATGCTTTGAAATCGCCAATTAAATTAACGGGCGAATGATATTTTTTATTGGCTTTGATATGGTAGGACAATTCGTGCATTGTCAAGGCCATGTGCCTTGCCATATTTTGATATTCCGAAATCAGTTTGGGTTCATCGGCAAACATTTGTCTAATTTGTTCGTGATTAAAGACATTGGTACTTGCCAATTCCATCATTTCTACCAACGAAGACAAAGCAATAAGCAATTTCCGATTGTTGCTTGTATCTTTGATATGACTTTTGTTGTGTACGAGATAATTCCGAATATTTTCATGCAAGGTGTTTAATTGAATTTGCAAATCCAATTGTTGTTTGGTCAATTCTTCTGTGTCTGCACTTTCAGACCATAATTTGGTTCTGATGTCGAGAAAATCACCTGTTTTGTCGATACAATTTGCCAATTCGACATTGACATATCGTTTGGGTTTTATCAAATAAGACAGTAGAGAAAGCAAAGTATATAACAATCCTCCTCCTAGCAAATAAAAACAATAATTAGCTAATTCCCAACCGGTATAATCATGTACAAAAGATAAACTAATCGTCAATAAAAGCGTAAATGACAATGAGCTTGCACGAAAGCCATATACAGCAATCATCCCCACTGCAAATAATAAAAACGCAAAAAACGGATAAAAAATCCAACGATAAGGCACCAAGCTACAAATCAAAAAAGTAACTATTGCAATGAGCAAATTTCCTATCAACAACCCTTTGAATTTATGGCTAAAACTCCCAACTACATCAGTAGCCGACGTTAAAATAGCTCCCAACGAAAAAGCAAACGGAATCGTATATCCATCTGCATCAATAAATATAAAAAACGGTAAGGCGGCTGCCAAAGTTATTCTGATAGAATCAGTGAGGTGGTTGTCTCCTACTTTTTTAACTAAATCCTGATACATAGCTGGTTTTTACAAAGCAATATACAAATCTATAAAATTACACAAAGTAAAATCGAGCAATTCAAAAATAATTTTAATATTTATTACTTCTGTCAGGTCATATAAAATCACTAATTTTGTCGTCTGATTAAAAAAAACGAAAGATGATTTTACCTATTGTTGGATACGGCGACCCTATTCTAAGAAAAAAATGCGACAACATTGATAGCGATTACCCCGAAATCAATGAGCTTGTCGATAATATGTTTGAAACCATGAGACATGCTTCAGGAGTTGGTCTGGCGGCACCACAAATTGGTTTGGCAATCAGATTATTCGTCGTAGATTGTAGCCCTTTCAGCGAAGATGATGATTTGTCGGTAGAAGAACAAAATTACCTGCGTACATTTCAACGCACATTTATCAACGCTAAAATCTTAAAAGAAGAAGGCAAAGAATGGAGTTTTAACGAAGGTTGTCTGAGCATACCAGGTGTTCGTGAAAATGTAAAACGCAAATCTATTATCACAATCGAATATCTGGACGAGAATTTCAACAAACACACTGAAGTATTAGACGGATATGCTGCCAGAGTGGTTCAGCACGAATATGATCATATCGAAGGAATTTTATTTACCGATAAATTATCGGGACTAAAAAAGAAATTGAACAACAAAAAATTGCAGAATATCATAGACGGAAAAGTCTTTACTGACTATAAAATGAAATTAATGAGCAAAAGGAATAAATAATTTTTTTTGTATATTAATTTCTTATTATGATATTTGCTGTCTTGAAAAAATAAAAGAAAATGAACGTAGAAAAAATTTTAGCCATATCGGGGAAACCGGGATTATATGAATTGAAAATTCAAACGCGCACAGGATTTGTTGCAGAATCACTTGCCGACAAGAAAAAATTAAACGTAGGATTGAGAAGCAACGTAAGTTTGCTTTCTGAAATTTCTATCTACACCAATACAGGCGAAATCAAATTGTTTGAAATTTTTGCCCGAATTGCCAAAAAAGAAAACGACCAAGAAGCCATTTCTCACAAAGAAAGTGAAGACAAATTGACTGCTTATTTCTCAGAAATCGTACCTGATTACGACACCGACCGTGTGTATGTTTCTGACATACGAAAAGTACTCAATTGGTACAGCGTTATTCAAAAATCTGGTTTGGCAAATGTATTTAGTACAGCACTAAAACAAGCTGAGGAAAAAACGGAAGAGACTAATAAAGAAGAAACCGAAAAAAAGAAGCCAGCTACCAAAAAAGCTACAACAGCTAAAAAAACAGCAGAGAAAAAAGAAACCAAAAAAGCAGAAACGGAGAAAAAACCCGCGGCTAAAAAGACTGCTAAACCAAAAGCAAAAAGCGAAAAAGAAGATAAATAACATCAAAAATCCTGCTGTAATCGGCAGGATTTTTTTCCTGATAAAGTAAATTATGCCCAACAACAGAGCTCAACAATTACAAGCATTTGAAAGACTTTTAGACATCATGGACGATTTGCGAGAAAAATGTCCATGGGATAAAAAACAAACTTTCCAAAGCTTGCGAAATCTTACCGTAGAAGAAGTTTACGAACTTGGCGATGCTATTGTTGAAAACGACATGAACGAAATCAAAAAAGAATTAGGCGACGTACTTCTACACATTGTTTTTTATGCCAAAATGGGTTCAGAAACCAATGATTTTGACATCGCAGACGTTTGTAACGGCATTTGCGAAAAATTGATTGCTCGACATCCACATATCTACGGAGATGTTCAAGTAGAAAACGAAGAGGAAGTTAAACGAAATTGGGAAAAAATCAAACTCAAAGAAGGTAACAAATCTGTGTTGGCAGGCGTACCAAAAAGCTTACCGGCTATGGTCAAAGCAACGCGAATCCAAGACAAAGTAAAAGGTGTTGGCTTTGATTGGGATAATGCCGAGCAAGTTTGGGAAAAAGTGGAAGAAGAATTACAAGAATTCAAAACCGAAGTAGAGCAAAACAACCACGACAAAATGGAAGCTGAGTTGGGCGATGTATTTTTCTCTTTGATTAATTATGCCCGATTTATGAACATACATCCGGAAGATGCTTTGGAGAAAACCAATCGAAAATTTATCAGCAGATTTCAGCAAATGGAAAAATCTATACAAGCTGATAAAAAAAACATTAGCGATTTACCTCTATCGCAATTGGATGTTTATTGGGAAAAAGCAAAAAAAGAGGAAAACCAATAACTCCTCGCCTATCATATCTTATACATATCCTTAGTCCAATACAATGCAAAAAATTTTAAACTTGTTTGATTTAAAACAAGAAATCAATTACAAAAACGAGATTTTAGCTGGTTTAACCGTTGCCATGACAATGATTCCGGAATCACTGTCGTTTGCCATTTTAGCAGGACTTTCGCCTTTAACCGGGCTTTATGCGGCTTTTTTGATGGGGTTGGTTACCGCGTTTTTCGGTGGCAGACCCGGAATGGTTTCGGGTGGTGCGGGTGCAACCGTAGTCGTTTTGATTGCTTTGGCAGCTTCGCATGGAGTGGAATATCTATTTGCTACAGTGGTTTTGGCAGGCGTTTTACAATTATTGGTTGGTGTTTTCAAACTCGGAAAATTCGTTCGTTTGATTCCTCAACCTGTAATGTACGGTTTCTTGAATGGTTTGGCGGTGATTATTTTCATGGCACAAATCGCTCAGTTTAAAATTACTACAAACGGAACAACATCTTGGTTACAAGGTGCTGCTTTATACCTGATGATAGGGTTAACACTTATTACAATTCTGATTGTTTATATTTTCCCTAAGATTACCAAAGCCATCCCAGCCTCGTTGGCTGCCATCATTATTGTATTTGGCATTGTTTATTTTTTCGATATAAACACAAAAAAAGTTTTTGATATTGCCTCTGTCAGCGGTTCGTTTCCTTCTTTTCATATTCCGGAAATTCCTTGGACATTAAAAACATTGCAAATTATTTTTCCTTATGCACTGATTATGGCAGGCGTTGGTTTAATAGAGAGTTTACTAACTTTGAACATGGTGGATGAAATGACCAATACCAAAGGAGCGTCTAACCGGGAAGCGACGGCACAAGGACTTGCAAATATTACCAACGGTTTTTTTGGCGGAATGGGCGGATGTGCTATGGTGGCACAAACGCTGGTAAATATTGGTGCAGGCGGAAGAACACGAATCTCGGCAATAGTTGGTGCGATAACTATTTTGATTATCATTTTGATTGGTGGTCCTGTGATTGAGCAAATTCCGATGGCGGCGTTGGTTGGTGTAATGATGATGGTCGCTATTGGTACTTTTGAATGGATAAGTTTTCGGATTTTCAACAAAATGCCTAAACCCGATATACTCGTTATGGTTTTGGTAACGCTAATTACTATATTCCTGCATAATTTAGCTTTAGCAGTATTAATCGGCGTAATCATTTCTGCATTGGTATTTGCTTGGGAAAGTGCCAAACGCATACGTGCAAGACGTTATATCGACGCCAACGGCATTAAACATTATGATATTTACGGGCCATTATTTTTTGGTTCTACAACTACATTTTTAGAAAAATTCGATGTTATAAACGATCCCGACACAGTTATTATCAGCTTTAAAGAAAGTAGTGTACTCGATATGTCGGCAATCGAATCTTTGCATAAAATCACCGAACGTTATCAGAAATATGACAAGAAAATTTATCTAACCCAATTAAGTTTGCGTTGTCAAAGAATGATTAGAAATGCTGAAAAAATAATTCAGGTCAACATGATTGATGACCCGAATTATTTTGATAAAAAATCATTATAATTGTTTCTACCTTACCAACAAAATCATTATCTTAAAACATTATTATTTTCAAGTAGTTTTTCTATTGATTGGTAGTTTCTTACTTTTACTTTCGATTGAAAAGCTTCAATATGTTTGTTGTGATGTACATCGGTAGCGGCAAAATCATACATATTTTCCTTAAGTAAATAATCGGCAACTTCGGCAATTCCATCGCCATAATAACCGGTTGTAGAAAGAATATTCAACTGAAACAAACAACCGTATTTCTTTAATTTACGAAATGATTCTAAATCATTTTTGTAAAAATTATATCGCTCAGGATGTGCCAAAACAGGCTGATACCCTTCTGATTTTAATTGAAATAATATATCATATAACCCCATCGGCGGATTGATATACGACATTTCCACCAACACATAATTATCTTTGATAGTCAATAATTTTTCCGACTGCATTCGTTGCAAAAAGCTCTCATCCATCAAATACTCAGAAGCGGTTCGCAATTGCACTTGTTGAGATAGTTCCAGAATTTCTTCTTTTATTTTTTCGTATTGAGCGAGAATCCCTTCTTTGGTATTTTCCCACACCAAAGGTGTCGTATGAGGCGACGCCGATAATTCGGAGAAACCTAATTCTATCAACGAATTTATCAAAAACAGGGTATCTTCTATCGTTTTAGCTCCATCGTCTAATCCGTATAGAACATGCGAATGAAAATCAAATGAATTGGTTGGTATAAGCTCTTTGAGTTGTGGTTTACTTTTAAATAATTTAAACATTTTGCAATTTTTTCTTTTCAATGAAAATACAAGCAAAATGTATGCCTAAAATTGGTAAAAAAAGAACAATTTTTTCCCATCCACATAGTATCACAAATAAAATACTGATTACCAAAAATATATAACAAAAATATTTTTTTACATTTCTTTTTCTGACAAACAAATAAATTAGGTAAAGTGGGTTGAACAACATGACCATATTATTGCTCAAAAGCTCGGTATGCTGACTATAAAAATGAATAAAAATTAACAAACCGCCCAACAATCCGCTTATCGTCAAAATGGTGTAACGGACAGCTTTAAAATAACTCAATCCGGCTAAAATTAATGCTAATATACAAGCAAACCACCAACTATTCAATGGATTGTATTTCGCTTCTTGGGCAGTAAAAACTCGTTGTGTCCGTTCTGTCAAACGATGTGTTCCGTTCTGGGATATTTCAACGCTTTTCAATAATTTATCAGGCATAAAAACATGTTCACTCATCAAATCGGTTTTGTTGCCGAATAGAATATTTATACCCAATTTTTCAAAATAATGGTGAGGCAAATAAGCACTGAGAATTTCTCTATATGTATGATTATTTTCTTCAAAATCAGTTTCTAACGGATGAGGCAAAACTTCATTTAACAAATCAACTACTTTGGTCGTGCAATTGTTATCCACAAAACGATAGGTGTAATATTTATCTGAGCTGCGAAATTGCTGCAAAATATTCTGCCATAACTGCTGCTTTTGCTCGTTTGTCAGTTCCAAAAACTGTTCATCAACCGAGCGATTTTCTATTTGATAACTCCGAATAAAAGAAGCATAATCACTAACCGATAAATAGTAAAGTAAATCTCCTTTGATGAATTTGGCATAAAAATTAGGCGTACTAAAATCGAAAGTTCCGTAATTAAAAACCACATCGAGTTGTTGTCCTTTATCCACAAAACGAATCGCTGTGTGCCCGAAAATACTGTATAATTCGCTGCCCGAACCGCAAGTAATCACGCTTATTTTTGCCTCGTTACTCAACTGTTCAGGTTGAGCCAACAACGACATTCCTGACAACAGCAATATTAGACTAAATACAATATGTAATTTTTTCATTCAAATTTTGTATTTCTTAAACCTTCCAGGTTTTAACGATTTTTTATTTCGTCTTTAATTACAAATTTTATTTATCAAAAATACTCAAATCTACTTTTACAGAAAAAATATTAGAATACAACGACGCTCCTTGACTTCCGATATTCGTCAAAGCATAATCAATTTGGATTCCTTTATAATTAAATCCAATACCGATATTGGGCTCAAAAGTTACTTTTTCGTCTCCATCAATTTGTAATTGATTTTGAAAATTCCCCAAACCGGCACGCAGGAAAACCATTTCGTTGTAACCGGCTTCAAAACCGATAGATGGCTGAATGCTAAATCCTTTGCTCGAAATCAAAGCGTTGGTTTGATAAAACTCTGTGTGTAAAGCAAATGCTGGCGTAAAGCGAAAATCTTCTTTCCAGAAAAAGTCTCTTGCAACGCCCAATTGCAATTTTGGCAGCGTGATTTCGGTTGTTTCTGGCATCGCTTGATTTTGTCCTTCGACCGCATCTTTGATTTTTTCGTATTCTGCTTTGTTGATATTCCACGTATTGTAAGTAGTGGTAATATCTCTTGCCATCAATCCGAACTGCCAATTGTTTCTTTGATATTGTACTCCGATATCAAAACCAAATCCCCATGAATTGGCAAATTTACCGATAACTCTTCGGACCACTTTGGCATTGGCACCAACCGACAAACCTTCGATATTCAATTCGCGTGCATAACTTACCGAAAACGCATAATCGGCGGTAGAAAATTTAGATATTCGACTATAATCGATGTTACCGTCTTTGTCAATCAATTCGGTTGTATTCAAAATATCATCTACACCAAAACGCATTGCCGAAATCCCGATGGCACTTTTTTCGTCAATAGGCATGGCAAAAGCGGCAAAATCATATTGAGCAATATTCGCAAAATAACTGGCGTGCATCAACGACACTTGTCTGTCTTGCAAACGTGTGAGCCCTGCCGGATTCCAATATTGAGCATTTACATCATCGGTTTGAGCAATAACAGTTTTGCCCATTCCCATTGCAGCTGCATCTACACCAATATTCATGAATTCATTAGAATACTTTCTGGACTGAGCTATCAAAACAGTTGGTGCTAATAATAGCGCGTAAAATATAAATTTCTTCACTGGTTATTTTTTTACAAAGATAAAATTCTTAATTAGTAAACTCATTTTTTATCTAACTTATTGCGTACATTTGTATGAACACATAATATTATTTTTTAAACACAGTTTATATGCGACTAAAACAACACATTCCGAATGCTATCACTTTATTAAATTTGCTATCCGGAGTAATTGCCTTGGTTTATGTTTTTAACGACAATCTCGAAATGGCATTCTTTTGGGTTTGTATGGGAATCTTTTTTGATTTTTGGGATGGCTTTGCTGCCCGTGTATTAAAAGTTTCGAGTGAAGTTGGTTTACAATTAGATTCATTGGCCGACATGGTAACTTCAGGCGTTGTTCCGGGATTGGTAATGTACAAAATGATTGCCGAGATCCAACAAAACAACCCAGAGATGCACAACCTTTCTGCCGAAGCCAATTATATGGGAATTTTACCTTACTTTGGTTTTCTTATCACATTAGGTTCTGCCATGCGTTTAGCAAAATTCAACGTGGATACTCGCCAAACAGATTGTTTTATCGGATTGCCTACACCGGCAAATGCCTTATTTATTTTGAGTATCCCGATGATTACGCTCACCACCGACAAAGAAATATTGATTGATTGGCTGAGTAATCCTTACGTATTATTAGGTATCAGCTTGTTTAGTGCTTTCATTATGAATGCTAATATTCGATTATTTTCTTTGAAAACGAAAAACAAAACTTTGAAAGACAACAAAGTTGGCTTGCTGTTCTTGGGCATATCAGCATTATTGTTGCTATTGATACGATTTGAAGCCATTCCGGTAATTATACTATTATATATAGTAACTTCTGTTTTAGTAAACACGCAAAACAAGAAATAATTAAAATTGTAAATGATATTTTTTCTTATCGCACAATAAAATGCATAAACTTTACGTTGTATTAATACAGTGTTATAAGATGTAAAATAAATGTAAAAATAAAGTTTATGCTATATTAATTTTATATCTTCGTGGGCTGTGAAAGAAAAAAAAATTTTTTTTATTGGATGAAACCACTAAATTTGCTTTCGCGAATTCAAAAAGTAATTAAGTAAACATTAAAATTTAAATTAAAAAAAAAAATGACAAACGTATCTAACGAAGCAGTAGAGAACAAAAAATCAGGTTCTGGATTTTCAAACGTAATGGCTGGTGTAGCTATTGTAGCATGTTTAGTAGTAGGATATCTTATTTGGGAGTTTGTTTTAGGAAACTCAGGTAACTTTCAAAACGGTAATCCAGACGGTGATCCAATAGACGGAAACTTGTTAGGAATGATGTACAAAGGTGGTATCGTTATCGCTGCCTTGATTGGATTATTGACTATGGTAATCGTGTTTGGTATCGAAAGACTTGTTGTAATCAACAAAGCATCTGGTAAAGGTAACAACCAAAAATTTGTAGCAGAAATCGAAAGTTTAGTAAGTTCAAACCAAATCAACGAAGCTATCGACTTATGTGATTCACAAAAAGGTTCTGTAGCCAATGTGGTAAGAGCAGCACTTGTTAAATATCAAAACGTACAAAACGAAAACGTAAATACCACAGAAGCTATTGAGGCTATCCATAAAGATATCGAAGAAGCAACCGTATTAGAAATGCCGATGTTGGAGAAAAACATGATTATTTTAGCAACGTTAGTATCTATCGGTACATTAGTTGGTTTGTTAGGTACAGTAACCGGGATGATTAAAGCGTTTTCGGCGTTGGCAACAGCCGGTTCTCCAGATTCAACTGAGTTGGCAAACGGTATTTCTGAAGCTTTGATGAATACAGCAACAGGTATCTTGACATCTACTTTGGCAATTGTGTTTTACAACATTTTCACTACGAAAATTGACAAATTAACACACTTCATCGACGAAGCAGGTTTCGCCATTACTCAAGCTTACAAAAGAAAATTCGGAAACTAATTTTTCCGAATAATCGTAAGAACAGAGTATTAACCAAACCCCGACAAATCGGGTAAACAAAAAAGATTATGGCAAAAAAAATGAAAAAATCCAGTACAAGAATTGATATGACCGCCATGTGCGATGTGTCGTTCTTGTTACTTACTTTCTTCGTTTTGACTTCTA
This sequence comes from Flavobacterium sp., assembly GCA_035306305.1. Classification (GTDB taxonomy): domain Bacteria; phylum Bacteroidota; class Bacteroidia; order Flavobacteriales; family Flavobacteriaceae; genus Flavobacterium. Next base: position 6,949 of record DATGOD010000078.1, on the reverse strand, counting down.
CGGCAAAAGTACCGGAAGTACATCCGGTAGATTTGCCTGACTCAACAAAAGAAACCAAAATTCCTTCTGATGATATCGTAACGATTTCTGTAGATAACGAAAAAATATATTTTGGTATTGCAGGCAGACAGGACAAAAAAGATATCCTTACCCGAATGGGAGAAGAATACAATATCTCTTTTACTGAAGAAGAGCTAAATAAATTTGCCGGAATGGAAAACTTCGGGTTAGATATCCGAAACCTCAAGCAACTTTTAGCAAAACCTTCGTCTGAATTGATGAATCCGGAAAACCACCCAACTGGTATTCCTTTTAAAGATTCATTAAACAACCAATTATCATCGTGGGTAAAAAACGCACGTGAATCTTCTTGGCAAAGAAAAGAAAGCATCTTGAAAGTAGCTATTAAAGGAGATAAAGAAGAAAGTTTTGGAACCATAAAAGAGGTGATTGACATTTTGCAAAAGCAAAGACAAAACCAATTTTATTTGGTAACCGGATTAAGAGATGATGATTTTTAATCGCTAAAAAGTAAGAAAAATGGCAGAATTAAATACAGGCTCAAACGAAGGAGGCAAAGGCAAAAAAGTAAGAAGTAAAAAACAAAATACCGGCGTAGATTTGACCGCCATGGTAGATTTGGCATTCTTATTGATTACTTTCTTTATGCTTACCACCTCGTTGGCAAAACCACAGTCCATGAAATTAACGATGCCCGACAAACAAGACGTTCCTGATGAGATGAGGCAACAAGCTCCGGAGTCTAGAACTATGACTGTGCTATTGGGTAAGGACAATATGATAAAATATTATATGGGGTTGCTAGAAGAAAGTGAAGAACCTACGAATACCACGTATGGTAAGGACGGAATCAGACAAATTATTCTACAAAAAAAGGCTGAGCTCGAAGCACAAGGCAAAGTAGATAACGAAGGCTTGATTGTTTTAATCAAAGCGACAGATGATGCTACATATACCAACATGATTGATATCCTTGACGAAATGGCTATCACAGATGTTAAAGTATATGCGATAAACGATATTACTGAACAAGAAACAGAAATCATGCAGTAAAAACTGCACTAAAACACAAACGAAATGGCTAATATGAACATTTTCGGAAAAGACTGGACGGATTTAATATTCAAAGGTCGAAACAAGAAGTACGGTGCCTATGACTTGCGCAAAAAAAGTGGTAAAAACACTTTGTTGGCGTTGATATTAGGAGTTTTCTTCATGACTTTGGCATTTGGTAGTAAAGTAATTTATGACCAATATGGAGCTGTTTTATTTCCAAAACAACATGATGATAAGGAAATCGAAGCAAAATTGATAGAACTTCCTGAAATAGAAGCAGAACCTGAAATAGAACCGGAACCGGAACCAGAGCCGGAACCGGAACCAGAGCCAGAGCCAGAACCTGCAGACGCTCAGAAAAACGTACAGGATGAAAAGCAATTCACCGAAATGGATGTAAAAAAAGACGAAGAGGTTGATAAAAGTAAAGAGCAAAAAACAGCTCAAGAAGACTTTGACGATGACACAACTTCTGGACGTGAAGACAGCGAAGGAGACAAAGACAAAGGTGCTTTGAAATCTGACGGTAAACAAACTGGTAAAGCAGAAGAAGCCTCAGAAGGATTGGGTACTGGCGATCAAGCTAGTGATAACAAAGTTTACCGCTTTGTACAGCAAAAAGCTACACCAGCCAACGGCATGGAACGTTTCCGTAGAGATTTTATGCGTAAATTTAATACTCCTAATATTCCTTCAAATATCAAAAAGGTTACAATTAAGTTGAGATTTACAGTAGAAAAAGATGGTTCATTGACTGATATCAAAGCATTGGATAACAAATACGGAGTTGGCGACGAAGCTATCCGTGTATTGAAATCAATGCCTAAGTGGAACCCTGCTAAACAAGGTGGAAAAGTGGTACGCTCAAGCTTTACTTGGCCAATTGTACTTGCTGTAAACTAATGCGTAACAATCAGTACAATAACAACGAAAAACAAAAATCGCTCATAAGGCGGTTTTTGTTCTTTATCGGAATTATATTTCTGTTACTGTATGTGGTTTTGGGTGTTGGCTTTATTGTTTGGAAAGAAATGCCCGTTACCATTCCGTACAAAAACCGAGTAATATTTGGCGTAATTCTACTTGTTTACGCCGCCATCCGATTTTTTAGAATCATAAAAAATAACCGCGAAGAATAATTTTTTCAGCCTGCTTATTTTAGCGTAATTACATTTTCAATTGGTTATAAAAAAAGTCTGTCAGAATTTGATTTTGACAGACTTTTTAATTTTTATCGTTGCTCTCTCCTACTCTACTTTCATATTGTTACTATTATTACTTTCGAGTTGTTTATTGTCTTCAAAATAAAAATCAATTCTACCTAAACGCAAACCAAAACACCCCACTTGATTCACAATCACATCTTTCCCGATTTTGTTTTTAAACACCTGCGGTTTGTCTAAAAAGGTATGCGTATGACCACCGATAATCAAATCTATATCTTGGGTTTGTTGAGCTAAAAGCACATCGCTTATTTTAGACGAATTGTATTGGTATCCCAAATGTGAAAGGCAAATCACTAAATCACATTTTTCCTCCTTTTTGAGAATCCGCACCATATCCTGCGTGATTTCTATCGGAGAAAGATATTCCGTTTCGCCATATTCTCGTTTATTTACCAACCCTTGCAATTCGATACCTAAACCAAACACACCAATTTTTACACCATCAACCGTGAAAATTTTATAAGGTTTGGCAATGCCGCCCATAGCGGTTTTGGAAAAATCATAATTCGCCAACAAAATATCAAAATTCGCTTTTTGTAATTGCTCTGCCATGCTTTCCACCCCATTATCAAACTCGTGATTGCCGATAGCCGACGCGTCATATTTAAGCATATTCATCAACTTGATTTCCAATTCGCCACCATAAAAGTTAAAATAAGGCGTTCCTTGAAACATATCTCCAGCATCGAGCAACAACATATTCGGGTTTTCTTGACGAATATCATCAATCATTTTGGCACGACGAGCAGCACCTCCTTGATTAGGAAATTGAGGATGAGAAGCCTCAAACGGGTCGATATGACTGTGCGTATCGTTCGTATGCAAAATAGTAATTTTCTTATGTTTTGTCAGGCTGAAATCAAGCAATTGCGGTCCAAACAAACTCACAAAAGTTCCTACCGAAGCCGATTTCACTATAAATTCTCTTCTTTTCATGGATAGATAATTACTCTTGGGGTTTTTATTACAGGCAAAGTATCGTGTTTGGTGAAATAATCAATCAATGTATTTCGCAACTTATAGTTCATCTCCATACGCTCTTGTGCTTTGCCAAAAAAATACATTTCGTCACCGCCATTCGCCAAATAATCACTGGTCAGGATATAATAAAAACGGTTTTCTTCTAACGCTTTGCCATTGATTTTCACTTGTTGAATAGCTTCATTTTCATCAATTTCTATCGTTATATTCGATAATGGATGCGGAATTTTTTTGCTAATCATATATTGTGCCAACTCGTTGATTTCATTGGCCGTCAGTTTCAATACAACTGCTTCATTTTCAAAAGGCATTACTTCATAAGCCGTTCTGGTTGAAACATTTCCTTGTGGAATTATCGTTCGAATACCACCGTGATTGAACATACAGGCATCGATGTGTTTTCCGGTTCGTTGAAAAAACACCGGCTCGACCATTTCCATCGCCGATTCTGCCAAAAGATTGCCAATGGTTGTTTCCCAAACACCTTGCGATTTGTCCATCGTTTCTGGTGCATAAGACAAAATTTTACTCATTTCTTCGTCCACATGGTTCTTGTATGGAATAATAAAATTGCGAACAATAGTATCTTGCTCTGCAGACGAATCAATAATCGCATTGTCATACGTTACATAAGAAGTATTTGTTTTTTCTTCAGCCGATTTACATGCAGTAAACGAAATTAGACTGAGAAAAAATAACCCCAAAACGCATGATTTTAATGATTTATTAAGCATACGACTTATAATTATTAATATCTTTGTTTGAAACAAAAGTACGGCTAAAACCGTTTATTTCGTCGAATTAGAATATTAATTTAATTTAAACATTTTGTCCATGCAACAATTTGTAGGAACTGGTGTCGCCCTAATTACACCTTTCAAAAGTGATTATTCTGTTGATGTTGAAGCATTAAAAAGAATCGTAGAATACAATATTTCTTCTGGCATTGATTATTTGGTAGTTTTAGGAACAACCGGAGAAGCCGCAACGCTTAGTGCGGAAGAAAAAGAATTGGTTAAACAAACCATTATATCAACCAACAACGGCAGACTTCCTTTGGTTTTGGGTATTGGCGGAAACAATACAGCAGCGGTGGTTGAACAGTTAAAATCTACAGATTTGTCTAAATTTGACGCCATATTATCTGTTTCGCCTTATTATAACAAACCAACGCAAGAAGGTATTTATCAGCATTACAAAATGTTGGCAGAAAAATCTCCGCTTCCGATTATTTTATACAATGTTCCAGGACGTACATCGAGTAATATTTTGCCGAAAACGGTATTACGACTTGCTCGTGATTTTGCTAATATTATCGGAATCAAAGAAGCAGCAGGCGATATTGTTCAAGCGATGGAAATCATCAAAAACAAACCAAAAGAGTTTTTGGTTATTTCGGGCGATGATATGATTACACTTCCGATGGTTTTGGCCGGTGGAGCAGGTGTAATATCTGTGATTGGCGAAGGATTTCCTGAAGAATTTTCTAATATGGTCAAACTCGGATTGGCACGAAAAGTCGATGAAGCTTATTCGATACACTACAGTTTGATGGACATCACCAATATGATTTTTGAACAAGGAAATCCGGCCGGAATCAAAGAAGTTTTCAAACATTTGGGACTTTGCGAAAACACAGTTCGTTTGCCATTAGTTAGCGTGAATACTGATTTGTCTGAGCGTATCCAACAATTTATTCATCAATTTAAAAATAAATAATTATGTTATCGAAAAATTTAGAAAAGGCATTAAACCAACAAGTGAAAATCGAAGGAGATTCGTCGCAAATATATCTATCCATGGCTTCATGGGCCGAAAATCAAGGATTTGAAGGTATCGCAACTTTTATGTATGCACAGTCAGATGAAGAGCGTATGCACATGCTCAAATTGATAAAATATATCAACCAACGAGGCGGCGAAGCCGTTATCCCAGAAGTTACTCAGCCAGAATTGGATCATACTTCATTTAAAACTTTATTCACACAATTATTTGAACACGAGGTTTTTGTATCAAAAAGCATCAATGAATTAGTACATATTTCTTTGGAAGAAAAAGATTATGCGACACACAATTTCCTTCAATGGTACGTGTCTGAACAAATCGAAGAAGAATCTACTGCCAGAACGATTTTAGATAAAATCAACTTGATTGGCGACGACAAAGGCGGTTTGTATTTGTTTGATAATGATATGAAGAAATTCCCGACAAAAAGTCCTGAATTGGCATAAGCAGCAGTTACTAAATAGCTAAAAAAAAAGCTGATTGAAACATTTTTCAATCAGCTTTTTTAAGTTTACTACAATAACGATTTGATTTCATTCACGATTTCTTCCACCGATTTATCGTCAATATTTATAGCAAATTGTGCTTGATTGTAATAATACGAACGCTCTAATACATGCTGACCAACATAGCTTTTGATATCACTAATATTACTCAACAAAGGACGATTATCTCCATCGGCTTCTATCCTATCGACCAATGTGCTAACTTTTGCTTTTAAATAAACCGACAAAACATCTTCTTGTTCAAAAACCAAATGATTATTGGCATAACAAGGCGTTCCTCCGCCCAAACTCAACACAAACGATTCGGGCTTTTGTATCCACTCATGAAGCAATTGATATTCCTGTTTACGGAAAAATATTTCGCCATCTTCTGCAAAAATTTCTGGCACTGTTTTGTCGTTTTTTTGCTCAATGAGCTTGTCTAAATCGAGATATTCAATACCTAATTCATTGGCTAAAACCTTTCCAACGGTCGATTTTCCGCTTGCCATATAACCTACTAATAAAATTTTTTTTCTGTCCAATTGTTTGTTTGTTAAAGCGTTAAAATATCAAAGCGAATAAAGCTTCGAAATTAATTAAAAAATCCATTGCATTTACAAAAAAGTCCACTATATTTGCACCCGCAAGTTGCAAGACTCGATAGCTCAGTTGGTAGAGCACAACACTTTTAATGTTGGGGTCCTGGGTTCGAGCCCCAGTCGGGTCACAAAGTTTTTTATTGCAGTTAATTATTACAGACTCGGTAGCTCAGCTGGTAGAGCACAACACTTTTAATGTTGGGGTCCTGGGTTCGAACCCCAGCCGGGTCACTTCTTGGTGACAAGTCTAAAAAAGATAGGCTTGTCTCATTTTTTATCCTGTATTTTAATCATTTTCTGGTCAATAAGCAAAACGATAGTATTAACCAGTTCGATGTTGTGTACCGTCAAATTGCAGATTTTCAGGGAACATCAAACCGATTATCTGTCTCTTCCATAGTTCCCTCAACATACTGTTTGTCAAACGATAAGGGCTTTCTTAAAACGGGTACTGCGTTCCTGCATTTCCGTTAGGATGCGGTTACGATTCCGATTCTGCTGTCTGGTCTTATCCTTAAAGTCCTCTATCATACTTTCCACTAAAACTTCATCCATTCCCTGCTGGAAAACAAGAGTCTTTAACTGTCTTGCAAATATTTTATCTCCTCTTGCACGGAATCTTGTCCCACAGGACGTCGCATAATGGTAATAGTAACCTGAGTTCGATTAATCAGAATATTGCTAACTGATTTGTTTTTAGCTCATTATATTGTATTGAAGGTTTTTTAGGAAAAAATGAATAAGCAATTAGCCCCGAAATAAGGTTTGTAAAAAAGTTTCCTATAGATCTATG
>DATGOD010000077.1:0-7594 GCA_035306305.1 Flavobacterium sp. | reverse complement strand
TCGTAACACATTCTCTTATCGTGGTATTATCTCCTATTTCTGCAGTGGTTTCTTCTCCGTCAAATTTCAAATCTTGTGGTTCTGCCGATATAACAGCTCCCGGAAAAATACGACAATTTTTGCCTATCCGAGCTCCTTCCATGATAGTAACATTTGACCCAATCCAAGTGCCTTCACCAATTTCAACATTATTATGAATAGTCGTAAAAGGTTCGATGACCACATTCTTGGCTATTTTTGCTCCAGGATGAACGTATGCTAAAGGTTGATTCATCTTATTTATGTTTTTAGTTTGTTTGTTTTACAATTTGTGCCATCAATTCGGCTTCGGTAACGAGTTTCCCATTGGCATACGCATTGGCTTGCATGTGGCAAATTCCTCTTCGAATCGGTGATAACAACTCTAATTTAAAAATCAAAGTATCTCCGGGCAAAACTTGTTGTTTGAATCTCACATTATCTATTTTCATAAAATAAGTGAGGTAATTTTCTGGGTCGGGAACGGTGCTCAATGCCAAAATTCCGCCTGTTTGTGCCATAGCTTCAATAATTAAAACGCCCGGCATGACAGGTGCTCCTGGAAAATGTCCTTGAAAGAATTTTTCGTTCATGGTTACATTTTTCAACCCAACAACTTTGGTGTCTGTCAATTCTAATATTTTATCTACCAATAACATCGGATAACGGTGTGGTAGCATAGACATAATTTGGGTAACGTCCATCAATGGCTTTTGAGTCAAATCGTAATCAGGTACTTGATTTCGCTTTTCATCTTTGATAATTTTGAGCATTTTTTTTGCAAATTGTGTATTGACAAAATGCCCTGGTTTATTCGCGATAACTTTTCCTTTGATTCGCGTACCGATAAGTGCCAAATCACCGATTACATCCAACAGCTTGTGTCTTGCAGCTTCGTTCGGATAATGCAAAGTCAAGTTATCTAAAATTCCGTTTGGTTTTACCGACACAGTATCTTTATTAAAAGCTACTTTTAATTTTTCGATAGTCTCTGGCGAAATATCTTTATCTACATAAACAATAGCATTGTTCAAATCGCCACCTTTAATTAAGCCGTGAGACAACAATGTTTCGATTTCGTGTAAAAAGCTAAAAGTTCGTGCTTGAGAAATTTCAGGTTTGAATTCAGACAAACTTTTGATACTTGCATTTTGTGTTCCCAGTACTTTTGTTCCGAAATCTACCATGGTTGTTACCTGATATTCATCTGCTGGCATCAATAATATTTCACTACCAGTTCTTTCGTCGGTATAGGAAATTACTTCTTTAACGACATATTCTTCTCGTTCGGCATCTTGTTCAACGATTCCAACTGATTCTACCGCTTCGACAAAATATTTAGAAGAACCGTCCATGATTGGAGGTTCGGAAGCGTTCAATTCGATATTCACATTGTCTAAATCGCATCCTACCAACGCTGCCAAAACGTGTTCTGTCGTGTGTAACTGCACGCCTTTGTGTTCCAAATTGGTTCCTCTTTCTGTTGAAACTACATAGCTGGCTAACGCTTCAATTTCGGGTGCACCTTCCAAATCAACTCTGGTAAATGTAAATCCACTATTGATTGGAGCTGGTTTAAAGACCATTTTCACTTGTTGTCCGGTGTGCAATCCAACACCTTCAATAGTTACCTCTCTGGCAATGGTTTTCTGTTTGACCATAACTTTCTTATAATTATAGCTTTATTTATTTTTTAGTTTATCAATTTCATCTACGATTTTAGGCAAATTCCTAAAGTGTACAAAAGATTTAGAGAAATCTCCATAACCGATAGCTGGTGAACCTTGCACCACATCATTGTCTTTCAAACTTTTGTTTACGCCAGATTGTGCCTGAATTTTCACGTGATTACCGATTGTAATATGCCCAACAATACCCACTTGTCCGCCAATTACACAATGCTTGCCTATTTTGGTCGAACCTGCAATTCCGGTTTGTGAAGCAATAACTGTGTGTGCACCTATCTCAACATTGTGTGCAATTTGTATGTGATTATCCAATTTAACACCTTGTCTGATAATCGTTGAACCCAATGTTGCTCTGTCGATAGTGGTATTCGCTCCGATTTCTACATCGTCTTCAATAATTACGTTTCCGGTTTGTGGCACTTTGGTATAGCTACCATCTTCTTTTGGTGCAAATCCAAATCCGTCTGAACCGATAATTGTTCCGGAATGTATGATACATCTACCTCCTATTTTTGAATCGGCATAAATTTTACTTCCTGCAAAAATCGTTGTGTTATCCCCTATTTTTACATTTTCGCCAATATAACAATTCGGATAAATCTTCACATTATCGCCAATCTGACAATTTTGTCCAATATATACAAACGCTCCGATATATATTTCTTCGCCATATACAGTGTTTTCGCCGACAAAATTTGGCTGTTCTATACCTATTTTATTGTTTTTTATTTGGTTATAAAACTCTAATAGTTTGGTAAAAGACGCGTAGGCATCTTCTACTTTTATCAATGTAGCTTGCACCTGATTTTCTGGCACAAAGCTTTTGTTTACGATTACTGCAGATGCTTTTGTTTCGTATATATAAGGTACATATTTCGGGTTAGATAAAAAGGACAACGAACCTGGTTTGCCTTCTTCTATTTTTGACAAATCAGATACTTCAATTGTTGCATCCCCTACCACTTCTCCGTTTAATAAGTCTGCTATTTGTTGCACGGTTACTTTCATCCTTACAAATGTATAAATTTTTAACAATATCTAAGCATTTATCCATTTCGGATAGCAAATAAATTTTTTCACTACCGGTTCGGTCAATGCCTTGATAAAATTTTGATCAGAAGCATCTGCTACATCTTTGATGCTTCCGTCTTTAAACAAAATATTAATTGGTCCATGCTCAATGTCATAGGCCTGATTGCTTATTTTCCCTCCCAAAATCAAATAATCGGCAGTTTGGTCAGTAGCTTGTCCTTCTTTGATTATTTTTTGTTTCAGCTTTGCTATTTGCTCTTGTTGCGTTGCTTTATCTACATATTTAAAAGCAAATATTTTTCTGTTCACAATACTGCTACATAATGACGACAAAATTTCGTCTGAATGAAATTGCCATTGTTTGATAGCCCCCAAAATATCGCTGTCATCAAGTTGAGAAAATTTCTCCAAATCTTGGTGTGTAAAAGATGTCTGTCTTTGTTTAGATTTATCTAAAAAATATTCCAATGCCGGACTGCACCAAAGTTTTTCTCCTTGCTCGTTCAATTCTTTAGCTCTTTTGAGAATTTGTGTAAGAATTTGTTCTGCAGTAACACTGGTTTTATGGAAATAACATTGCCAATACATCAATCTGCGGGCAACCAAAAATTTTTCTACTGAATAAATCCCTTTTTCTTCAACCACCAACTGATTATCTTTGACGTTAATCATTTGTATTAAACGTTCCGAATTGATATTACCTTCGGCAACACCAGAATAAAAACTATCTCGTTTGAGATAATCCATTCTATCCATATCCAACTGTCCGGAAATCAATTGTTTGAAAAAAGGTCGATGATAACATCCTTTAAATATTTCTATCGCCAACGATAGTTTGCCTTTAAATTCATTGTTCAAGGCATCCATAAAACGCAACGACAATTCTTCGTGATGAACACCTTCAACGATACTTTGTTCCATGGCGTGCGAGAATGGTCCGTGACCAATATCATGCAACAAAATCGCTATATACAACGCTTGTTCTTCCTCATCTGAAATCGCTACTTGCTTGAATCGAAGCACTTTTACTGCTTGTTGCATCATGTGCATGCTTCCGAGTGCGTGGTGAAAACGCGTGTGATGTGCTCCGGGATACACCAAATAAGACAACCCCATTTGGCTTATTCTCCGCAAACGCTGAAAATAACTATGCTGCATCAAATCGTACAACAAATCATCCGGCACAGAGATAAATCCGTAAATCGGGTCGTTGATTATCTTTAATTTATTCTTTGTAAACAAATTATTATTGTTTGGTTAGGGCAAATATAATTTTTAGCTATGAATTACACAGATGAACAGCCATATTTTTTAATTTAGAAAAATCAAGCTTCCAAATCTAATTGAAAATCATGCAAAAACTGAATGCTTTTTTCTATATCGTAATGCAAAATTCGGTCGGTTGTTACGAAAGGAACTTCTTCTCGATAAATGCCCACGAACGATTCTATAAAATCGCTTGATTTGGTTGGTTTTCGCATATCCAAAGCTTGGGCAGCATTGAACAATTCAATAGCCAAAATACGCTCAAGGTTATCAACCACTTTCAATGCTTTGGTCGCTGCGTTTGCTCCCATACTCACGTGGTCTTCCTGTCCGTTACTCGATACAATACTATCTGTACTTGCTGGCACAGTGTATTGTTTGTTCTGGCTAACGATACTTGCAGCCGTATATTGAGGAATCATAAAACCAGAATTTAGCCCTGGGTCATGTACCAAAAACGGCGGTAATCCGCGAAGACCGGAAATCAACTGATAGGTTCTTCTTTCTGAAATATTCCCCAACTCTGCCATTGCCATTGCCAAAAAATCCAACGATAACGCTAATGGTTGTCCGTGGAAATTTCCTCCAGATACAATGATATCTTCATCTGCAAAAACATTTGGATTGTCGGTTACAGAATTGATTTCGGTTTTGAATACTCGTTTTACATATTCCAAAGCATCTTTAGACGCTCCGTGAACTTGCGGAATACATCTAAAAGAATATGGGTCTTGTACATGTTCTTTGGGTTGTTTAATCAATTCGCTGCCTTCTAATAGTTCGCTAATAAAATTGGCGGTTACGATTTGTCCTTTGTGCGGACGGGCAAAGTGAATCAAATCTGTAAAAGGTTCGATTCGACCATCAAAAGCCTCTAATGAAATCGCTCCGATTACATCAGCAAAATAGGACAATTTCATGGATTTGATAATGGCATAGCAGCCATAAGCTCCCATAAACTGCGTGCCGTTGAGCAATGCCAATCCTTCTTTGGATTGCAAAGCAATGGGCTCCCAACCGTTTTTCTCCAAAATTTTAGCTGCCGGTTGTCTGTATCCGTCGGCATACACTTCGCCTTCGCCAATCAATGGCAACGACAAATGTGCTAACGGAGCCAAATCGCCCGATGCGCCGAGCGAACCTTGTGTGTAAACCACCGGCAAAATATCTTGATTATAAAAATCTATCAAACGCTGAACCGTAGCTAATTGTACGCCCGAGTTACCAAAACTCAATGATTTGATTTTCAGCAACAACATGATTTTTACAATTTCTTGCGGCACTTCTTCGCCAGTTCCACAAGCATGAGATTTCATCAAATTTTCTTGTAACTGACTCAAATTTTCATTGCTGATTTTTACATTGTACAACGAGCCAAATCCGGTATTGATTCCGTAAATTGGCTCTGATTGTGATTTCATTTTTTCATCTAAATAAGCACGGCATTTATTGATTTTTGAAATAGCCTCTTCAGATAATTCCAGCCGATGATTTTCGGTGATAATTTTGTTTAACTCTTCAATGGATATGATATCTGAACTGATATAATGTGTATTCATTTTCTTATATTTTTATCGGGTAAAAACCCATTTATTTTCATTTGATAATTGTTCGTCGTATTGATAACCATCTTGGTTGAATTGTTTAATATCTTCTGGTTTATTGATATTATTTTCAACCATAAAACGCGTCATTTGTCCACGTGCTTTTTTGGCAAAAAAACTGATGGTTTTTAATTTTCCGTTTTTGTAATCTTTAAAATCTGGTGTAACAATTTTATTTGTAATCATCTTTGTATCAATCACTTTAAAATATTCATTACTTGCCAAATTTACTACCACTTCTTTATCTGACAATTCAGCAATCAGCAATTGCGTTACCATGTTTTTCCAGAATTCGTATAAATTTTTACTGTGTTCTACCGGAAGTTTTGTGCCCATTTCTAATCGATAAGGCTCGATTAAATCCAACGGTTTGAGATAACCGTATAATCCGGACAAAATGCGAAGATTTTTTTGTAGATAATTGATATTTTTGGTCGATAATGAATAAGCATCGATGCCTTCATAAACATCACCATTAAAAGCATAAATAGCCTGTCGAGCTTGTGCTGAAATTTTATCCAATCGATAGTTTCGGGCGTGATTTCGTTCCAAATTTAGATTCGCTAAATTCTCAGAAATTCCCATCAATTCTTGCAAATCCTTGGCTGTTAAATCACGTAAGACATCATTAACTTTTTTCGATGACTCAATGAGCTGCGGAATCGTGTGTTTTTTGCTTGGCAGAGCGTCTGTATAATTCAGTGATTTTGCCGGCGATAACAAAATTTTCATCTCGAGATAATTTCTGACAAAATTAAGCTTAATTATTCATAATTAAAAGCATTAATTTCCTCGAATTCTTTCAGCTAATTGCTGTAGTAATTTTTTTCCGTCTTTTCGGTCTTTTTCTACTTCGATGGCTGTTACATCATCTTGTTTTTCTATAATTTCATAAGAAAAAGCAAATTGCAATGAATCGGGGTTTTTGTTTAAAAAACCAAATCTCAAATCGTTGAAAAACAATTTACCATTTGCTGTTGTTATAATAAATTGATTTTCACTAATGGCTTTCAAATCTCTTATTACTTTTTGATTTTCAATTGATTGTATCAAATCATGATTTTTAGAATAAACATCAACTGGTGCAGGATAACTATCAAAAAAACTATAATCGGATATATAAAAATCATTTGGTCCTTCGACAATTATCTGCCACAAAACGGTATTAAACGCAGTTGGTTTAACTGTGATTTGTTGTATTTCTATTTGTGCAAATCGACCGTCTCGGAGCACTTTTTGCTTGACAAATTGTTGTAATCCTACGGTCAAAAAAAGATATGTTGTACTGAGTATCAATGCGTTTTTATTAATCCTCATTATCTTGTTCTTATTATTTGTGCAACAGCTAATAATCACGGCTATCAACAACGGAAGTGTGTATAATGGGTCGATTACAAAAATGGATTTTAAAGCAATTTTACTATCCAAAGGCCAAAAAAGTTGCGTTCCCCAAGTAGTAAAAATATCCAACAAAGAATGAGTAATCAACACTAAAAAACTAGCTAAATATGCACGCCAAAATCCTATATTATTTTTTCGTTCAAACCAACTTATGCCTCGTGCCAAAATCAGAGATAACAACAAATAAAAAAGGATTGAATGCGAAAAACCGCGATGAATGTCGATGGCTGCAATGTCATCATAAAATATTTTTCCAACCAATACGTCCAAATCCGGAATTGTTGCTATCAACGCTCCATACAAAATGACCTTGCTGTTTTTTATCTTTTTCCCTAATGTTGCTTGCGTTATGGCAACGCCCAAAACTGCTTGTGTGAGAGAATCCATGAAACAAAGATAAATGTTTTGCAGAAGTTTGTGCTTTTACGCCAAATCTTTTATCAATGTAACGTCCTGAAAAACTGATACAGGATTAAACAAATAAAAAAACAATCAATTAAACAGTACATTCTTGCGAGTTTGTACTGTTTTTCTTTTTGTAAGATTTTGGTATTAACTCTTGTTGCCGGTGCATTTGCACAGGTG
>DATGOD010000076.1:0-2812 GCA_035306305.1 Flavobacterium sp. | reverse complement strand
GTTACAAAAGCAACTTTGGAATTAAATCCTTCAATGTAATTTTTTGCTTTAAAGAACCAACACGAAATATAGTCCATATTGTTATATCCACCAATTCCGTGAAAAACAATAGACATATCTTTCTTTTGTTCTTCGTCCTGAACTCTCGCACCCAAATAAGGCGGATTTCCAATAATATAAACTTCATCATTGTTTGTAATCGGGCAAACGTCTTTCCAATCTTTTCTAGCGGCATTGCCTTGTACTATGTTTCCTGAGGGTTTTAACGGAATAATAGATTTGGGTTCGGTATAGCCTTCTAACTGTTGGTCAAAGTACTGGTTCATCTGGTGCTCTGCCAAATACAAAGACAATATGGCTACTTCGTGGGCAAAATCATCAATTTCAATACCGTAAAATTGTGTAAGACTGATGGAGCTTTCTACAAATAGCGTATCACCTTTTAATTCTACAATACGTTTGAGAATTTCTATTTCCAGTCGTCTAATTTCTTTGTAAACAATAATCAAGAAATTTCCGCTACCGCAGGCAGGGTCAAAGAATTTTATATTAGAAATACGCTGTATCAGCTTTTGTAATTTAGGTGCTGAGTTGGCAGATGCTTCAAATTCTTCGTAGAGTTCATCTAAAAACAGTGGTTTGATGAGTTTTAAGATGTTGGGTACAGAAGTATAATGCATTCCCAAATCGCTGCGGTATTCGGGCAATACCACTGCCTGGATCATAGACCCAAAAATATCGGGATTGATTTCCTTCCAGTTCAGGTCGCCCAGTTCTATTAAAATTTTACGTGCCTTTGCTGTAAAAACAGGCGAGCTTATCGGATTCCCAAACAAACCACCATTTACATAAGGGAAATGACTCAGATGAGCCGGAAAATCATCTCCAATTTCAGAATTTAATCTGTCAAATAAACGATTTAGAAATAAATGGGTATCACTTCCATTTTCAGCGGTGTGCTGTACCAAAGTATTGGTAAAAATACTGTCGCCTTCAAAAATTTCGGTGTCTTCGGCAAAAAAGCAAAACAACAACCTTGATAAAAATACATTGAGGTTATGAACCGTTTCTTTAGAATTGTATATTTCTTTGTTTTTGGTTACTAACTCATCGTATAGCTGAGCCATTTTGTAAGCCGCATTTCGGTCAGCTTCGTTATCATTGGTAGAGTGATACACTTCACTACCTGCTAACGGCAAGAAGAACGTATAATGATTGGGTAAATCCGTAATGGCAATATCCAAGTTTTTACCCAATTTTAAATCTCTTGCCACTAAAGTTTCGTAATCTGTTAAGATTGCAAAACGTGGCGCGTGTTTTAGAATGCGTTCCTCCTTTGAAATGGTTTCGATGGAACTTAACAGTTTGTCTGTTTCTTCTTCTTTGAAAAAGATTTTCTTTTTGTACAGCACTTCGCCTTCCACTTTTGAAAGGTTAAAATCTCCACTTTTCAAACGGGTAATAGATGTTTTAGAAATGCCGTAAGCCAACAGCAAATCGAACAAGAAGTTTTCTTTTGAAAAATTCTCGAATATGATTTTTACATTATGTTCTATTTCGTGGCTGTTCATTACTCTTTAATGTTTTTCAATTCGTAAATTTTATACCAATAGAAAAATGCTTCCGGATTGGATTTTTTTAGTTTGTTTAGCTTGTTATTCAATGGTTCGTCAATTTGCCAATCTTTCATTTGAAGTGGATTTTCAAATTTTTCAATCGTCTTTGCATCGTGGTGTATCAAAGCCGAAAGATAGGCTGCCTTTGAAGCGTGTGCAATCGCTTTTTCGATATGATAAACTTCTGAAAAGATAAACGGTTTTATACGTAAAATTCCCTTTTGCAGTTCGTCAAAGTTTCCATTTCCGTCATTTCCTCTGCTCACAATAGAAAGTGCGGTTTGATAAATGTCGTCCAACACATCACTTTCTGTAATTTCTTCCGAATTTCTATAAGCGATTTCAGTCTTTGCAAACCGATAAAACGTAGTTTTAATAATGTCTAAATCTTGTACAACATCAAACAAATTTCCTATGTCATAGAGTTGTTTGATGATTTCCATACTCATACTATCTTCTTTTTTGAAGTACGGAATACCTGTTGTATTCGGTGCAAAAGCGGTGAGTTTATCGCCTAAAATGTCTTCTAAGCTCGGTACATTTACCTGCAAGGGTTTAGCCACTTGAGGAACAAAATCGGATTGGATGGGCAAAGAAATTATATTGACGTAATTTACGTCTTCAAAAAGAATGTCCAACAAAACATATTCTTCGTCCTTTTTTGTTTTGTGTAAAGGTGTATAAAAAAATTTATAATGTTCTTTTTTGATTTTTGAATTGGTACTTCGGTGTTGTAATTCTTTTCTCAAAAACCCTTGCTCTTGTGCGATTGTATCCAAAATACCTTCCAAGTATTTGATTTCATTTGGCAAAATAATGTCAATATCAATAGACAAACGTTTTGCTGAGTTGAAATGAAGCATTAAAGCCGTTCCGCCTTTGAAAACAAAATCTATCTTTTGCTTTGCCAAACCTTCTAACAATAACAAAGCACGGATAACCTTTTCTACAAGGATTTTATCCGCATTGCGATGTTGTTTTGATATTTTATTAAGCCATTCGGCTGATAGTTCACTTTGGTTTATCATAATCTATATTTTGGCACTATATTTGTCTTATTGCCATAAATTTGAAATTGTTTTTACAAATTGACTTAGCTCTTCTTTTTTTCGCCGTCTATCTGCATATCGGAGCATTTTACTTTGATTAATCGTATATTTTTCAAAAGCATTTTTAAAAATAGTTCGCATTTCCAC
>DATGOD010000075.1:0-2789 GCA_035306305.1 Flavobacterium sp. | reverse complement strand
CGTTTCTCTGCCTCTGCTCTTCTTTCTTCGAGAATCATTTTTCTATTTCTCTCTTTTTCATCTAACATACTCAATTTATACGATTTTGTTTTAATCAGCATCACACCATTTTTCCCTTTTTCTCCATAAGGTTTTACTTGTTCTGGCTGATTGAGAATGGTAATACTTTCGATATTTTTCGGGTCAATTTCTTTGAACTTTTCAAGAGTAATTTCTTTTCCATCGACAATAAACAACTCTTTACCTTCTCCACTAATATTTATTCCTGCTGCTGGATTTTGAATAAATACTCCGTTTTCATCAATCGTTGTGGTTGAAATGTTTTCAACATAATTTTCTTGTGCCAATCGTTCTGCTTCGGCTTTTTTTATTGCGATTTCTTTCTCATCATATTTGAGCGATTTTGTAGAAATATTGTAGGCTATATCATTATCTCTATTTCGCATGATTACTAAATTCACAGATTGAATTTTGGTATTGTCAAATTTTTCCAATTGTTCTTTAGTCTGCGGAACATCGTCGATACTAACCGGAAATTCTTCAATCAAAGCGTCATATATTTTTCGGTCTGCTTTTAAATTTTCTGCCGTGAAGTTATATTTTATAGTAATACTTCCGTCTTCGTTTTCCGTTCGTTCTTTGGCTTCAATCGTTTTAATTTGTGCTACGGTTTCCACTTGGAAAAGTGCGAAAAATGCTACGAGAGCGGGGGCTGTCAATAAAAATTTTAACTGTTTCATACTTTTTGATTTTTGTGTATTAAGTTGAATAATTCGTTTTTTTAAATCACTGGTACTAAATGCGTTGATATATATCGGCGATGACATTTTTTGTTCATTCAAAAGTGCTTTCTGATAAGCAATTCGTTCATAATCAGTCACCATTTTATCATCTACAATAAATTCGAGATTGGTATTGATGTCTTTTTGCAACATTTTTATCACTGGATTGAACCAGAAAACCGCCGATATTAATTCAATCAAAAGTAAATCAAAAGTGTGCTTTTGATGAAGATGGATTTTTTCATGTGCCAAAATCAGGGTTAAATCCGAGCAAGACATTTTACTTTCCGGAACAACAATCCATCTGAAAAAAGAATAAACATTTTGCTGATTTGATGTAAGTTTGACTGATTTATCTTTGTCATAAAAAGGTAGTTTTCGGATTTTTACATATAAAACAACAATCTGATACACAGATTTTAAAACGAATAAAAAACTAATTATTGCTATCAGCCACAAAATTATATTTTGCCAATCAATCGTTTCCCAAAAAGATGGTTCAATCGGCGGAAAAAATGCTTCGTTCGATGATAAATCCGGTACAAAATCAACTATTTCCGCTACCGATTTCTGTTCGATAATTACCGTTTTGGTATAAGTAATCAGCGGAAATATCAACGATATCAAAATACTTCCGATAAAATACCAACGTATTGGCGTATAGAAAGTTTCCTTCCGTAAAAACAACCGGTAAAAAAGCCAAAAAACAATGATTAATAAATTGGATTTCAACATGTAAACAAATATTGGATGCATAATTTATTTTTTATTGTTTTCAATAATATTCATCAATTCTTGAATTTCTTCCTCCGACAATTCTTCTTCTTTCACAAAATAGTTCACCAAATTCGACACCGAATTACCAAAATATTTCTTAATCGAATCTTTCACGTACACTCCCCTATACTCTTCCAACGAAATAATCGGAAAATATTGATACGATTTCCCATAACTTTTATGTGACACAAAACCTTTTTCTTCCAAAAGTCTCACAATGGTCGAAAGCGTGTTGTAATGCGGTTTTGGCTCCGGAATTTCCTCCATAATATCATTGACAAAACCTTGTTCTATTTGCCAAAGGATTTGCATAATCTGTTCTTCTTTGTTAGTCAATTTTTCCATCACATTGATTTTATATCAACAAATATATAACTATATTTTTAGTTTACAAACTATTTTTATAGTTATACACCTAATTATTTAGTTTTAACCTATAAAAAAAGACAGTTAAAAACTGTCTTTCAATTATTTATATGTAATTATTTTTTATTCCGCATCCATCAAAACATTCAAAATCGTAATGGCGGCATCGGCAATTCGGGTTCCGGGACCAAAAACAGCAACTGCTCCCGCATCGAATAAATATTGATAATCTTGCGCTGGAATCACACCGCCTACAATGACCATAATATCTTCGCGACCGTATTTTTTCAATTCGGCAATCACTTGTGGCACCAAGGTTTTGTGTCCGGCAGCCAAAGAAGAAACGCCCAAAATGTGCACGTCGTTTTCTACAGCTTGTTTGGCAGCTTCGGCAGGCGTTTGGAACAACGGTCCCATATCTACATCAAAACCTACATCGGCATAACCTGTTGCCACCACTTTTGCACCACGGTCGTGCCCATCTTGTCCCATTTTGGCAATCATAATTCGCGGACGACGTCCTTCTTGTTTGGCAAATTCGTCCGCCAATTGTTTGGCTTTAGCAAAATTTTCGTCTGTTTTTATTTCTTTGTTATACACGCCGCTAATGGTTTTAATTTGTGCTTTGTATCTTCCATAAACTTCTTCCAATGCATCAGAAATTTCTCCTAATGTAACTCGGTTTTCAGCTGCTTCAACAGCTAATGCCAGTAAATTACCTTCGCCCGTCTTTGCTGCATTTGTTAATGCTGCCAGACTTTGTTTTACTTTATCGTTATCACGAGTGGCTTTAATGGTATTTAATCGTTCGATTTGTTGTTGACGAACTACCTGATTATCAACTTCCAGAATTTGCAACGGATC
>DATGOD010000074.1:0-2645 GCA_035306305.1 Flavobacterium sp. | reverse complement strand
GGGATTAGAAATTGAGAAAAATGCCATCAAAGTAAACAACGCCTTGGATTATCAAACTAATATCGACGGAATTTATGCGATTGGCGATATTAACACTTATCCGGGTAAACTGAAATTGATTTTGTGCGGTTTTCACGAAGCTACATTGATGTGCCAAAGTGTGTATAACCGACTAAATCCGGGTAAGAAATATGTGTTGAAATACACCACAGTTTCTGGCATAGACGGTTTTGACGGTACGCGAAAAGAAGCCGAAAAAGCTGTTGTGAAAGCGATTGATTAAGCGAAATAGCATTAGACTTTAGATATTAGAAGTTAGATATTAGAAGTTAGATATTAGAAGTTAGATTTTGTAACGGAGTGAACAAGTAACATTGGGATTGTATAATGTAAAAATGTAATCACTGTATATGAGAAAAATATTTCATAATTTCATAATTATTTTTGCAATAATATCTCTTTGTAGCTGTCACGATAGTAAAGAGATAAATAAGAGTATTACCTTCATAGATTGTGGTTACATAAGCAATAACATGGGAAACGTATATGGTTTAATAATAAAGCACGATTCTATTTATTCTTGTGTCAAAACGAATACTGTAGATAAAAGTTTCTATACATACTCGGCACTTGAGAGAGCATCTAATGATTTTGATAGTTTTGTTGATAATTTAACCCTATTAGCGGATAAATATGATCAAAGTAAAAATGATAATGTTGTTGACGGAGAAAGTTATACTTTGATAATTAAAAATGATAATATTGAAAAAAAATATCATTTTAATAGTATTTTAATGACAGATAGTTTAGTTGAGGAAATAAAAATGTTTAAAGATTATTCCGCGTCTTTAGATTTTAAACCAGTAAATAAATTCACTTTTCCTACTAATGAAATGTGTATTGAAACAGAATTAGAGCCTAATCCTTTTGGGTAATGTTTCAAAGTTAATGATAGAACAACCTCATGAACCACTAAACTCCCCTAAAATTGGGGAGTTTTTTAGTGAGATAACGTAATTTCTTTTTTTACAAACAAAAGAAAAATATATCTTTCTGATATTTCGTTATAAATCTTATACATTTGAACTTTCGGAATAGTTGGTCAATGCTCAAGCGAATTTATTTTTGGATATTTTTTCTACTTTTTTCTGTGTCTTATTCACAGGAAATCAATTCGTTGTATAGCTCCAAAACTGTGGTTACCGATTCTATTTCGACTATTTTTAAGTTGGAAGAAAATGCTTTGAACTCCGCTTTTTTTGAAGTTACCACCACCGATGGCACTATCATCAGCAAAGAAAATTATCAGGTGGATTTTCAGCAAGCTCAGGTAGAATTTACCCATCCTGTGCCAGACAGTTTGATTATCAATTACCTGAAATATCCCGAAACGCTGACCAAAACACATCAAATTTACAGCAGCAATTTGATTGTACCGAATGACGAAGGCAAATTCCTTTTTCAAGTTCCGCAAAAACCAACCAACAACTGGATTCCGTTTGACGGACTCAACACCAACGGAAGCATTTCTCGATCGATAACTGTCGGGAACAACCAAAATTTGGTTACACAATCCAACCTCGATTTGCAGATTATCGGAAAATTATCCGAAAAAGTAAACCTCAAAGCGTCGATACAAGACAGTAACAATCCGCTGCAATATGGCGGATATTCGCAACGAATAGATGAGTTTGACCAGATTTTCATCGAACTTTATGGCGACACATGGCGAGTGAAAGCCGGTGATTTATTCATCGAAAACAGGTTGTCAAAATTCATGAATTTCAACAAAAAAGTGCAAGGTCTTTATGCCGAAACTTCTTTTGGCGAAAATAATGAAACGCAAGTAGAATTGGGTGCTGCCATTGCCAGAGGGCAATATGCCAAAAGTGAATTTATCGGACAAGAAGGCAATCAAGGTCCGTACAAATTACGCGGACAAAACAATGAATTATACATTCTTATCATCGCCGGTTCGGAACGTGTTTTTGTCAATGGAAGGTTGTTAGCACAAGGCGAAAACAACGACTATGTGATTGATTACAATTCTGGAGAAATCAGGTTTAATCCTACTTTTCCGATTACTGCCGATATGCGAATTGCTATTGAATATCAATATACCGACCGAAATTTTACGCGATTTATGACTTATGGCGGTATTCGACACCAGCAAGGAAAATGGGATTTTGGCGGATATGTTTATCTGGAATCGGATATGAAAAATCAGCCGTTGCAACAAAATCTGAATGAAGAACAAGTTGAAATCCTCAAACAAGCGGGGAATGACCCGACAAAAATGGTGGCTCCGTCTGCTTATCAGGACAGCTATTCGGATAATAAGATTTTATATAAAAAAATCACTACTGAATTGTATGAATATTTCGAGTATTCCAATAATCCACAAGACACACTTTATCAGGTAGCGTTCAGTTTTGTCGGAATGAATCAGGGAAATTATCGTTTGGCGAGTAATGCTGCTATCGGAAAGATTTATGAATTTGCTATCCCACAAAACGGCATTCCACAAGGTGATTACGAACCTGTTATTCAACTGGTTGCCCCGGTAAAAACATTGATCACAACCGTTCAGGCAGCCTACACCAACGAAGAAAAAACCAAAATCGAAGCCGAGGTTGCTTTGAGCA
>DATGOD010000073.1:0-2027 GCA_035306305.1 Flavobacterium sp. | reverse complement strand
CGGCTTTTATACTCCAGTTCGTTGAAAAAAGCTCCATGAAAATCTGGTCAAACTCGTCCATTTTTTGAGAATATCCACCATTTTGCAACGGAACATTACTGTCTTGCAACGACGCACGGATTTGTACTTTGTCGGATAAATTCCCAACGATCTGTAAATCCAAATTGGAATTGGTTACTAAATTCTGATTGTTTCCCACAGTGATTCCACGTGAAATACTTCCGTTGGTATTCAATCCATCAAACGGCATAAAAGTAGCGGCTTTCTTTTCCGGAACCGTAAAAATATATGCGCCATCTTCGTTGGGGACAATACGTTTGGTATCGTAAAGGGCATAGGTTCGGGTAAGAAAATCGGGATAGTTCAAGTAAGAAACCACCAAAGTATCGTTGAGCGGTTCTAAAGTCAATGTTGCTGAATTAAAATCCACTGAATAACAAAGAGAGTCTATGGGAAAGCCTTGTTTATCGGTGATTTTAAAATAATTGTTGTTCAACGCTACGCTGTCTAACGAGATCATTTGTGTAAGCGAATCGGAAACAATCGTTTTGTTTTTGTACAATGAGTTTGTTTCCTGCGCATTCGCAACAGTAAAAACCAGTAAACTCCATACAAAGAAAAGTAATTTTTTCATTTAATAATAACTCCAAAGCTCCAAAAATAGTGTATTTTTTGTTGAAAGTTTAAAAGGGTAAGATTTCATTTAAGTTTTAAAAACAAGAAAAGCCTGTAATTAAATAATACAGGCTCACCTATAATGAGTGGATTTTATATTAAAATGTATAACCTAATTTCACACCGGCTTTAAAAACAAAATTGTCAAAATAGTGATTGTCGATATCACCTTTGCCTTTTACTTCCCATTTCCAATTAAAACCAACAGACGGGTCGATGCTTAAATTTTTTGTCAGTTGGATTTTATAACCAACATTCGGGTTAAAAATACTCCAATAACTGTATTTACCTTCAAATTTTTCTCCGTTAATGGTCTCGTTAAAATTGATTTGTCCGTGTGTTATAAAGTTTTCTCCGTAAAACCCCTCGCGGATACCTTTCTTAAAATAATTGCGGGAACCCAATTCCACAACAAAACCCTGTCCGGTAGTTTTTAGATGATTTTCGTTTAATTCCAATTGACCATAGCCTGCATTTAGAATCCAGGAAGTCAAGCGTTCATCCGTTTTAATTCCTTTGTTAAATTCTAAGCTTACACCGTATTGTGTGGGTTCGGAAAAAGTGTAATTGGCAGAAACGGTTATGACATCTTTTTGCTGTTCCTGAGCAAATGCACTTACCGAAATAAGATCTAATAAATAGATGAATTTTCTCATTGTTCTGAAAGTTTAAGATTTGTTAAAGCGAAGCCAAAAAGTATGCCAGGAATTCTTGTTAAACAAGAAACCACTCTTTTAGAGTGGTTTTGAAATTATTCTTTCGTTACAATCTGCATCGTGTTTTGACTGATTTGTTGTAATAAAACCGTTTTCCCTTCGATGGTTTTTTGAGCCGCTTCATCCGTGAAATGGCGAATCGTATAGAGAGAAACATTTTCGTTACATTTAATTTTAAAATTGGCAGAAAGGTCTTCCAGCAATTCTTTAAAGTTGCCAAACTTATCTTCTACACAAACGGTAAAACTGATGGCAGAGTTTTGAATTACATTTACCTTGATGTGTTTTTCGGCAAACATTCTGAAAATATCGCTGACCTGATGTTCCATAATGAATGAAAAATCTTTCGAAGCGAACGAAACAAGCAACTGATTTTTCTTTACGATAAAACACGAAACCGCCGGCTCCAGTGCAGCTCCTTTAGAAACGGTTGTTCCCGCTAATGTCGGATTAACAAACGATTTTACGTACAACGGAATTTCTTTGCGTTGCAGCGGTTGCAAGGTTTTCGGGTGTATAACCGATGCACCGTAAAATGCCAATTCAATAGCTTCGCGATAGGAAATATGGTTCAGCAACACTGTATCTTCAAAATAACGCGGATCGGCATTTAAAACTCCGGGAACGTCTTTCCAG
>DATGOD010000072.1:0-2696 GCA_035306305.1 Flavobacterium sp. | reverse complement strand
TACCTATATAGAAAAAGTAATGGTTGGCGGCGACGATTTGTTTAACCGCGGCTATTCCATACTAACCAAAAATATGCCCAACAAACCGTTGGACAAAGTGGAAATCCTGCGAAATTATTCCAACAATAAATTGCTCAAAGGCGTAGAAGAATCCAACAAAGTGGCACTCAACCTCACTATCGACGAAGAATACCAAAATATCTGGTTTGGAGATATTAGCCTCAACTATGGTTTAGTGAGCGAAAACCGTTATGATGTAACCGGTAATCTGATGAATTTCAGTAACAAATACAAAAATTTTCTCAACATCGGGCTCAACAATGTCGGCATCGACCGCGTGGGTTCGCTCGAAGGTATGTTTTACAACAACTACGAAATCGAAACCGTCGGGCAAGGCAATCGCCTATTTTCGTTAATGCACTTGAGCGAAGGCAGAGCTTATCAACTCAAAGACCATCGCACTCGCATCAACAACGCCGAAAATGTTTCGCTGAGTAGCATCGTTCCGCTATCAGAAAAATTCAAAGTAAAACTAACCGGATTTTTAGGCTTTGACGAAAACTATGCCTACAACAACCAATTTTCAACCACAGATATTGGCAACACTTACTTTGAAAATACCGAAAGCAAAGATTTCAAAAATCATCTAAAAACCGGCTATATCAATCTATTGGCAAACTACGATTTGTCCAAAACAC
Organism: Flavobacterium sp.; assembly: GCA_035306305.1. GTDB lineage: Bacteria > Bacteroidota > Bacteroidia > Flavobacteriales > Flavobacteriaceae > Flavobacterium. Next base: position 1,998 of record DATGOD010000072.1, on the reverse strand, counting down.
AAATGTTGCAAGCCAGCTCGATGTACAATTACGGAAACAGCAATAGCAGCAACAATCTGACGTTTAACGGAATCAGTACTTTAGAACGGCTACAAACCCGCAACACTTTTACCGACCACAAACTCACATACACACATAAATGGAACGATCGCAATGTGGTGTTGCTCAAAATGCGTTATTTCTCCAATGATATTCCACAAAATTATCACATCAACGATTATCTGATGGGCGATTTATTCGATTTTGATGCTCAAAGTATGCGGAATGACATACAAAACAGCAAAACATTTCTCGGAGTAGAATCTGATTTTAAATTACGCCAAAAAAACGGCGATTTAATTGAGTTTCAAGTTGGTCATTCTTATGAAAAACAAAAAGTCAAAACACGTTTTCAGCTTTTTGATGATACAACAACTTTTTTGCCTGATGATTTTCAAAGCAACAGCGATTTCGGGTTACACGACATATATGCCAAAAGTGGTTATACCTGGGATTTTGGAAAAGCTAAATTGGGTGCAAATGCCGAAGCGCATCAACTTTTCAATCGCTTTAACTCTGAAATATCTGAGAAAAAACAAAACTATTTTTACCTGAATCCGTCGGTTAATTTCAATTGGGATGTCAAACCAACGCACGTATTTTCTGCCTTTTACAACCTGCGTTTTCAAAACACCGATTTCCTGCAAGTCAATGACAGTTATTTGCTCAGCTCGTCCAGAAGTTTCCGTAAAGGTTTGGGCGAATTTAAACTAACAGACAACCAAATGGCAAATATCAATTATAGCATTCGCCATTACCTCAACCGATATAGTTTTTCGCTCGGGTTAGATTACAGCACCCAAAGCAAAGTATTGTCAAGTCGTAGCACCATTGAACAAAACAGCTCGTTGTCCGAATCTATATTCATCAAAGGCGGAGAAACCTACGGAGCCAACTTCCGAGCCAATTTTTATTGGCGAGAAATCAAAAGTAATTTCAAGTTTGAAAGTCGATATTCAGTATCCACTTCCTACAACGAAATCAATCAATCCGGTCTGCGAAAAAACCAATATGCCACACAGTTTTACAATGTCGAATGGAAAACGAGATTTAAGTTTCCGGTCAATTTTCATATCGGTACAGAATGGTCAGTTTCCGAAGTCAAATCGCCCGACTTTTCCAATAGTTATACCAACGGATTTACTTTCCTAGACGTGTTTTTTACCCTAGGAGAAAAACTAGATATGAAAGCCGTAACCGAGCATTACTATTTTGGTAGTCTGGAAGAAAACCAACGCAACCATTTCTTTTTAGACCTCGAAGCAACTTATCGATTCAAAGACGATAAATACGCCATTACAATAAGAGGTAACAACCTGTTTAATAAACAAGATTTTACCACCTATTCTGTGAGCGATATCGGATACAGTCAAACATTCTACCGATTAATGCCCAGATATGTGCTCATCGGATTCAAAACCCGTTTTAATTTGTAGTGAATTAGCTATAATACCTAGAGCCAAAAGGTAACAGTCAATAGTAATCTTAAATCTTAAATCTCCAAACTTTCCAACTTCCAACCATTCGCTAATTCGCTAATCAACACATTCGCTAACCTTAAATCTCGAATAAGATTATAAAGAGAAAGATTTTTCCCTAAACTAAAAATCTTAATAAAAAATTAAAATATCAAAATAAATTATTATATTTGGAATTGTACATTTAAAAATAACGATATGAAAAAAGTAATTATTCTAGCCGCAGCAGCCATGCTTGCCGGAAGCGTTTACGCAGGAGGATATCGTATCAGCTTGCAAGGCAACCGACAGCTCGCCATGGGGCACACCGGGGTATCAGTCATCAATGGCAATGCCGAAAGTATTTTTTTTAATCCCGCCAATGGCGTGTTTTTAGAAAAACGTTTTAGCTTTTCTGCCGGAGCAACAGCATTAATTGCCAATACAAAATTTCAAAATTCAACCTACAACTGGACAAGCAGTTCTCACAACGTCGGAACGC
>DATGOD010000071.1:0-3192 GCA_035306305.1 Flavobacterium sp. | reverse complement strand
GGATAAAACGATTTTTTGTGTGTTTAAATCCTCTTCTTCTATAAGCTGTTGAGTATTATTGGATGCTGTTGCGATCGACTCATAATCAACTGGTTTAGAAACAGTTTCTGATACTGTGCCTATATTCTTAATGAGATTTTTGAAGTAAACCGCAGGAATTAATTGGGACTTAAATTTTTTTTTTCCGGATGTGTCAATGTTGCTAATTGCATCAGACACAACTCAACTAATAATCGTTGATTTTGTGATGTCTTGTATTTCAAGTCACAATTATTGGCAATCTGAATGGCTTCGATCAATGCCGAAGTTTCCATTTTTTGTGATTGTACATAAAACAGGTTTTTATTTTCATCACTAACATCCAGTAGCCCCAAAGTCTGTGGATTTTTGCAAACCAATAAGTTTCTGAAGTGTGTGGCAAGCCCCATCACAAAATGCTGACCATCGAAGCCTTTAGAAAGAATTTCGTTGTAAGAAAGTAGCAAATCAGGAATATCATTGGAAATGATCAAATCAGTCACTCGCAAATAATAATCATAATCCAAAACATTCAAATTTTCAGCGACAGCTTGTCGGGTAAGATTACTTCCGCAATAAGACACTACTCTGTCAAAAATTGACAAAGCGTCACGCATGGCACCATCGGCTTTTTGGGCAATAATTTGCAGGGCATCTTCTTCAAAAGTGATACCTTGACTTTGCGCCACAAGCTTTAAGTGTTCCTTTGCGTCATTGATAGTAATTCGTTTAAAATCAAATATCTGACAGCGAGATAAAATAGTAGGAATGATCTTATGTTTCTCAGTCGTTGCTAAAATAAAAATAGCATGACGCGGCGGCTCTTCCAATGTTTTCAAAAACGCATTAAATGCAGCTTGCGAAAGCATGTGTACCTCGTCAATGATATAAACTTTGTATTTGCCTGTTTGTGGTGGAATACGCACCTGATCGATCAAATTACGTATATCATCCACGGAATTGTTGGACGCAGCATCCAGTTCAAAAACATTGAATGCAAAATCTTCGTTGGGGTCATCGTATCCTTCCTGATTGATTTTTCGTGCTAAAATCCTTGCGCACGTTGTTTTGCCAACTCCGCGCGGACCGGTAAACAACAATGCCTGCGCCAAATGGTTGTTTTCAATGGCGTTGATTAAAGTATTGGTAATAGCCTGCTGCCCCACCACATCTTTAAAGGTTTGAGGACGATATTTTCGAGCCGATACGATGAATTGTTCCATAAATGAATGCTTGTTGCAAAGATACCAAAAAACTTTGATTATTCCACATCGGGATAGTACCCGGAATCTCCTAATTTATTTTTCCAGACCGATTTTACCTGTTCCATTTTCAAATCCCGGGCAGCCGGACGATAATCAATTTTTCCTTCTCTGCCCAGTTCCTGCAAGAGCATTTCGATATAAAAATCTTCCAGAACATTATTGGGTGCATAAGTAGTTTTCAGGTTAATATCAAAGAATTTAGCCGCCTGATTACCCCAAAAAGCACTCCATCCGCTCTTTAAGTCTTTTATTAATGCGAAAGCCGTTTGATCCGTCTGGCGGTTGATTAACTTAACTAAAATCTGACCGTCTTTTCTCGGTAATTTTTTCAGACGTTCTTCAAACTGGTTTCTCAAATATTTTTCCGACCGTTTAATGTATTTCCTCTTTTGAGATTTGGTTTCCATTTTTGCCAGATTTTCATTGAGCATGGTCAGGTTATCTGCTGTCAGCACCGCATACGGATAAACCCGGAGAAGTCTCCGTCTCAATACACTTTCAATCTGGATGCGCTCCAGTTCTTCTTTTGAAAAATTGATGTGCATTTCGGGTAAAATATATTCCTTTTCTATGTCTATGTCTCCGTCTTCCAAAACGCTGGTTCTTAGAGAATCGGCATATTTTTCCCAATCGGTAACTTGCCCGAATGTATTATGTGCAAAGACTAATAAGAATAAGATGACAATTTTTTTTCTCATAGATTAATTAACTCTTAAACTTTGAATTTCCCAACCTCTAATTTACATTAAATTTCTTTAGTGTATTTCAAAATTATTATTTTTTATCAATACGGATTTCAAACATTTTGTCCCAGTTTTTTCCTGTTACAAAAAAAGTATTCGTTTTTTTATTATAGGCAATACCGTTAAGTACGTCCAGATCGGGATGTGCAGTCACTTTATACTTTAAATCAGACAAATCAATCACTCCGGTGACCGTTCCATCTTCCGGACTGAAAACGCCAATGGCATCCTGTCCGTAAAAATTGGCATAAATTTCACCATTTACCCATTCTAATTCATTTACTGCTCTAACAGTTGTATTGGGAAGCGACACCACAAAATAATCGATCAATTTAAAATTATCCGGATTTATTTTGTACACCCGGTCGGTGCCATCGGTCATATAAAGATTGGTGCCGTCGTTGGTCAATCCCCAACCCTGCATTCCTTGAAAATACGGTATGGTTTGTTCTTTTTCCAAAGTTTCTATGTTGTAAACATACCCTTCGTTGTTTAAATACGTCAACTGGTAAATTTTATCGTTTAAAACCGTTGTTCCTTCTCCAAAAATAGCGTCATCCAATTCGTTGATTTTCATCACTTCTCCTGTTGTTGGATTTACCTTGCGGATGCTTGATTTACCTTTTGTTCCCGTACCAAGTCCTTCTCCGTTTCCGGTACTTTCAATCAAAACATCTCCGTAAAACTCCAGTCCCTGCGTATAGGCTTTGATGTCGTGTGGATAGGTGTTTAAAATCGTATAGGAGTAAAAAGCAGGCTGGATTTTTGAATAAATGTTGATTCCCGAAGTAGTTTCATAAGAAGCTCCTTTTACAAAAGCAATCGCTTTGATGGCGTGCGATCCGTGTTTTTCGGATGATAGTGTATAATTCAAAACATCGTTCCCTTTTACCAAACCAACTTTTTTATCATTTACAAAATATTGAACAGAATCAATGGTAGTATCCGGAGTATCTTTTAGTTGCAAACTCAACGATTCGCCTAAAGAATAAACCTGTTTCATGTTTGCAGTATCAACAGCAATAGAAAAATCAGTTTTTTTTTCGTTGTTACAAGCAACAAGTGCTAAAGTTAATGTCAAGAAAGCGAGGTGTTTGTATTTTTTCATGATTGTTTTATTTATCATACAATAATACAAAGCTTTTTTTATTTAACAAAAGTGTTGG
>DATGOD010000070.1:0-3420 GCA_035306305.1 Flavobacterium sp. | reverse complement strand
TTGAGGTACTTTTTTATTTGTTTTTCGCCATAAGGCTTTTTGGTTTCGATTTTATAAACAGCGTTATAGTAAATCAGCTTAGAAACAATCGCAGGTTTCTGATATTTAAAAAAATGGATTTCTTCATTCGTACTTTTAAAGCCATTTATCAGTACATACTTTTTTAGGTCTGACAGGCATTGAACGATAAATTTTATAATAGCTTCTGTTTTCTGTATCGGGCAATCAGTTTCAAGTTCAAGTTCGCGGACAGTTGTTTCCAATTTATTAAGGATTTCATTGTAGATTTTTACCATTTTAGCTGCTTACATATAAATTAGCGTTACATAAATTGTTTTGTCTGCATTTAATTCAAAACTTGCTTTGGAAAAATTGGGTCTGTTTCTTAAACCTATTGTCTGATAATTGGAAAATCCAATTCCCTCTTTGGGTAAGAGCAAACCTTTATCAATCTTACTGTTGTTGTTTTCATCGTGTAAAATGTTCACGGCATACTTCCCTTTGGGCAGGTTTTTAAAAGTAATTTCAGATTTGCCGTTTACAATTTTTGCTTTCTCTAATCGGTAATAATTTTTGTAGTCTTCATCGGGTATTGAACCCTCTTTGTTGTAAAGGACGAATTGTACAACGCCCTTTGAATTTTGTAATTTCTCCACTTTGACGGTTAATGAAAATGTTTCCTCCTGATTTCCTGAAAAAGAATAGAGCAAAAAACTTAACCCGACTGTAAGTAAAATAAAAATTGAGGTTTTCATTTATTATTGCTTTTTGTTTGAACCAAATTTTTCTTTCATTCTATCTACTCCGTAATACACCATTGGAACTAAATAAACCGTCAATGCCAATGAAGAAAGCAAACCGCCAATAATTACCCACGCCAAACCGTTTTTCCATTCGGCTGCTGTTCCGCTTGCTAATGCTATGGGCAACATTCCTATTGCCATTGATAAAGTTGTCATCAAAATTGGTCGCATACGTTCTTTTCCTGCAGTAATCAATGCTTCTTTGTAATGTTTGCCCCCGGCTTTCAGTTGGTTGGTAAAGTCCACAATCAAAATAGAATTTTTTGTTACCAGTCCCATTAGCATAATCAATCCAAGCAAAGCAAATAGGCTCAAATTACTTAACGATAAATTCAAAGCTAAAAATGCTCCGATAGCTGCAACAGGTATGGCAAATAAGGCAACAAATGGATAAATGTAACTGTCGTATAATGCTACCATAATCAAATAAATCAATAAGAATGAAATCAGCAATACCGAACCCAAAGCCCCGAAACTGTCGTTTTGCCTTTTAATATCACTTCCCCAAGTCATTTCTATTCCATTTGGCAATGGATTTTTTTTGAGATATGCTACTACATCATCTGCCACTGTACCCGAAGGTCTGCCGAGTGCATCGGACGTTAATGTAACCGCAGGTTGTCGGTCTTTTCGTTCCAATAAAGAGGGTGAATTATCCCGTTCAATTTCGGCAAATTGTGAAACCTCAATCGGAAATCCCATTGGGTTTATGATGTTGAGCTGTTTCACATCATCATAATTTTTACGGCTGAATTTATCCAACCAAATCCGTACAGGATATTCTGTTCCGTTTTCTGTTAAAGTAGCATCATCATTTCCTGTAAAAGCGGTACGCATATTCATTCCCACATAAGCCGTATTTAATCCCAAACGCTGCATTTTATCATTATCGGGAATTACTTTTAATTCAGGACTTCCTGCTTCTACCGAAAGCCGTACATTATCTGCTCCGGGAATTTTTTCAATGACTGCTTTTAAATCATTGCCCGTTTGCATTACTTGGTTTAGGTCGCTTCCGCTTAATGTAATTTCTATCGGTGCAGAACGTGGAATTAAACCTAATGCTATCATAGAAAAATTAATACCTGAATATTCTTTTTGTAAATCCGCTCTCAATTTCCGCATAAAGGTTTCGGTAGAAAGATTAACGGTTTCTTTCTTGGATTTTAGTTGAATGGTAAATTCGGTTTTATTTGCAGAGCCAACTCCCAAACTACCAATGCCTGTACTTGGTCCTCCTACATTACTAAAAACAGTTGCAACTTCGGGGTGTTTCAAAATGTAGTTTTCAATTTTTCCGGAAACCAAATTGTTTTGCTGAATAGAAGTGCTTTTATCAAACTCTAATGCCAGACGGAATTTTCCTTGGTCGCCTGTTGAAATGAGTTCTTTTCCGATAATTCCCTGTTTCATCATTGCTGCCGTACCCACGAAAAGCAACAAAACAAATGCTGTAAAAATGAGTTTGTGATTTAAAACCCAATTTAGTGTTTTACCATACCAACTGATAAATTGGTCTAACTGATGCTCGAACCAAAGCAAAAAACGGTTGAAGATATTAGTCGGTTGCAAATCTTCTTTTTTTCCGATGCGTGAAGCCAGCCAAGGCGTTAAAGTAAAACCTACCAATAAACTTGTCAATGTTGAAGTGATAACCACTACTGAAAACTGTTTGAGCATATCGGCAACGAAAACCTGTAAAAATAAAATTGGTAAAAACACTACTACATCAACTAATGTAATGGATAATGCTGAAAAACCGATTTCCATTCGTCCGTCCATTGCTGCCGTTCTTTTTTCCTTGCCTTTATCCAAATGGCGTTGGATGTTTTCTAAAACTACGGTAGCATCGTCCACCAAGATACCAATGATTAAAGACATAGCAAGCAAAGTCATCAGGTTGAGTGTATAACCCAAAAGCCACATCACAGCAAAAGCGGTAATTAAAGAAGTAGGAATGGCAACCAAAACAATCAGCGAGTTTCTGAAACTTCGAAGGAACAGCAACATTACCAACGAAACCAAAATAACGGCTAAAATCAAATCAAACACCACCGAATTAACGGCTGCAATGGTATTGTCGGTACTATCGTCCGTAATTACAAACTTCACGTCTGCATTGGCATTTTGTTGTTCAATAGACTGAAATTTTTCCCTAATCAGTTTTGACACATCAACAGCATTGGCATCGCCTTGTTTTTTTATCATTAAGCCAATACCGTTTTTGCCGTTGTAACGACTGTAAGATGTAATTTCTTTGATGCCGTCCGTTACTGCTGCTATATCCTTAACATAAACAGGACTGTTTGGAAAAGGCATTGCAACCTGAACATTTTGAATATCCCTGATTGTGCTGAATTTGCCTACCAACCGCACCGAATTATTTTCTGTATCGGTCTGTAATTTCCCCGCAGGTAAATCAATCCCAGAACGATTAACGGCTTCCACTACCTGATACAAAGAAATTTTATAGAGCTTCAATTTTTCTTTATCGACTTTGATTTGAATTTCCCTTTCTTCTCCGCCTAAAATGGTTATCTCAGCCACTCCTTTTAGCTGTTGGACTTGTGGCAGGTAATCGTCTTTCATTTTTTGATAAAACACTGTCGGGTCTAAA
>DATGOD010000069.1:0-2003 GCA_035306305.1 Flavobacterium sp. | reverse complement strand
GGAAGCAACAATGTCGATATGTGCCAATAATTCCTGAAAAATAATTAAATCTTCATAAAACGGACGGATTTCATTGGTCAAATGTTTCAGAATACGCATAATTTCTTCGCGTTCTTCATATTCCAGATTGTTTAGTTCACGCGAAAACCGAAAAGTAGTTTCAGGTTCTATATAAATGATGCTTCCTGTTTTGGATTGTCCCAAAACCGAACCTTTAACTTTTCTGCGGTGCATTGCCAAAACTGCCAAAACTCTGCGGTTTTCAACAATCGACTCTTTAATATCGTCTAAATATCCTGCGGAATTGCATTGTTGCAACGCTACACCAAAACTTTGATTGATTTTTCCACGAACCATCTGAATATTTTGCCGGATGCTTTTTAAATCAACCGAAGCAGTGTCTTTAATTTCTCCGTATTTGTCCAAAATCTGTTCGATTTTCTGCAAAATCACTTTGTTGGGTTCGGTAATGGTGGTGCTTTTATATAAAAACGGATAATATTCCTGAAATTTCTTTAAGAACAAAATCAGCTCGTTGGTCGTGTTTACCAACGCCGCAATTTTTTTAAATCCCGATGCTTCCAAAAAGCTGTCTTCAATCCGCAACATTTTCAGTTCATAAGAAATAGGATCAAAATAATGGCTTGGAATGGCATTTTGATTGGAAAACGACGATACGTATTCCGAAGTTTGTTTCAGTTCATCCAACAGTAAACCTTTGTTGGTAAACGGTTGTATGAGCAATGCTTGTTCTTTACCAAGCTCGGTAGTACACCATTCACTTATTTGTTCTAAAATAGCGCTGAATTCTAAGTCTTGTAATGTTTTTTCGGAAATTGATTTCATTTATCTGCTTCTATCAAACATCAAAGTTACAAACAAATTATTATTTACGGGAATAAGTATTAAATTTGAAGCTTAAAAGGAACAAAAAATGAACAGTTGGAAAGAATTTATTGCTTCGGAATCTTCAAAAGAATATTATCAGCAATTAAAACAAATCGTTGATGCAGATTATGAAAAGGAAGTAATTTATCCTCCGAAAGAACATATTTTCAACGCTTTTAAATATTGTCCGTTGGACAAAGTGAAAGTCGTTATTTTAGGGCAAGACCCTTATCACGGACAGGGACAGGCACACGGATTGAGTTTTTCCGTCAATAAAGGAATTCCATTGCCGCCGTCGTTGCGAAATATCTATCTGGAATTGCAAAATGATGTGGGTTTTGTAAATCCAATGCACGGCGATTTGACCCAATGGGCAATGCAAGGTGTTTTATTGTTGAACGATGTATTAACGGTAAAAGCAGGAAAAGCAGCCAGCCACCAGAAATTAGGTTGGGAACAATTTACCGAAAATGCGATTTCGTTTTTATCCGAACGAAAAGAAGGTCTGGTTTTTATGCTTTGGGGAAACCACGCATTTAAAAAAGGGAAAAACATTGACCGCACCAAACATTTGGTTTTGACCAGCGGACATCCATCGCCGATGAGTGCCAATCAGGGAAAATGGTTTGGAAACCGGCATTTTTCTCAGGCAAACAATTATTTGATGCAACAAGAAAAAACGCCCATCAACTGGCAATTGGGATATTAATTTTACAAATCAAAACTACATTATGGCAGGAAATTCATTTGGAAAAAATTTTGTTGTGACTACTTACGGTGAATCGCACGGAATGGCAATTGGTGGTATTATTGATGGTTGTCCGTCTAATATTGTTTTGGATTTAGAGGCTGTTCAGAACGAACTGAATCGTAGAAAACCCGGTCAGTCTAAATTGGTGACGCAACGGAAAGAAGCAGATGAAGTCATTTTTTTGTCAGGTATTTTTGAAGGAAAAACATTGGGAACACCGATTGCTTTTCAGATTTTGAATACCAATTCCAAATCCGATGATTATGATTTACTGAAAGAAGCCTACCGACCCAGTCACGCTGATTATGTCTATCAGCAAAAATACCAGCACAGAGATTATCGTGGTGGCGGAAGGAGCTCTGCA
>DATGOD010000068.1:0-16750 GCA_035306305.1 Flavobacterium sp. | reverse complement strand
CATCGAGTCGGAAATGATTCGTATGGGGAAAAAACCGGTAGAATTGGCACAAATTTTCACGGCACGTAATGCTTATATCGAAAAAGGGAAAATGTATGTGAAAATGCACGGAGCCGTAACTTTGGGCGAAGGTGGTGCGTTTCACGACGTGATGAATATGTACAAAAAATACGGAACCGTTCCACGAAGCGTTTACACCGGTTTGCAAGAAGGACAAACACGCAACAATTTCTCTGAAATGTCAGCAATGATGGAGTCTGTATTATCATCAGTAATCAAAAACAAAAAACTTTCTGACAATTGGGAAAAGGCTTATACTGCGGTAATTGATACGTATTTGGGTGAAGCACCGACAGAATTTACCTACGAAGGTAAAAAATATACACCAAAATCTTTTGCTGATGAGGTTGTGGGCATCAACCCGGATGATTATGTAGAGCTTTCATCGTTCCAAGAATATCCTTGGTACAGCAAATTCACTTTGTTGGTGCCAGACAACTGGGCTTTTGACCAAGTGTATAACGTGAAAATGGACGAATTGGTTGAGGTTGTAGATAACGCTTTGAAAAACGGATATACCGTAGCTTGGGGTGGCGACGTTTCTGAAAGAGGTTTTAGCTGGAGAAATGGTGTGGCTTATGTGCCGGAAATCGATTTTGAACAAATGACTGCTGCACAAAGAGCCGAGATGTTCAACGGACCAAAACCAGAGAAAAAATTGACCGATGCAGACCGTCAAAAAGCATTTGATAACTACGAAACTACTGATGATCACGGTATGCACATTGTAGGTATCGCCAAAGACCAAAACGGTAAAGAATATTATATCGTGAAAAACTCTTGGGGATTGTCCAACGATTACCAAGGTTATTTGTACATGAGCAAAGACTTTATGAAATATAAAGCAACCGATATTATGTTGCACAAAGATGCTTTGCCAAAAACAATTGCTAAAAAATTAGGAGTTTAATTTTTAGTAAATAGTTTGAATAAAAAAATCGCCGAAAAGGCGATTTTTTTGTCCATGTAGTCAAAATCTATTTCATATTTGTCTTTTGAATATTAGTTTTGCCGTCATAGTCCGGGCAAATAAAATAGTTTTTTAACGATGTTTCTTTGTCGTATTTTTTAATTGTTAGCAACACTGTGTCAATATCTTCGTCAGGAGTTTTGTAGTTGAAATAACCTACGATTATAGTGTCGTTTATAGGTAAATTACCAGATACGTTTTTTAGCGTTTTGAATTTTGCAAAATGAATTTTATCTCCGCCATCAAACGAAATCAATTTAGCCAACACTTGGTAATTTCCGCTTTCAGATTCTGTTTTCTTACAAGAAATGAATACTAAAAACAGGAATAAAACGGTCAATATGTTTTTGTAATTGTTCATTTCTTGGCAGTTAATAGTTTAATGTCTGAATATAAATAGATACACGCAATTACAATTACACCAAATCCTGCAAAAGACGATTTTATTACTATGGGATTCCATATCATATATATCCCGAATACGATGAAAAGCAAGCAAACAGGGTAAGTGATAAGTCTGATTGCAAATCGTTTGGAATTCCATTCATTAATTTCTTTTTCTTCTTTGGTTTTTGCTTGTTTGTTGTTTAAAACATCAGTAAGGTTATTGATGAATGTGCTAATGTTTTTTCGATTCCAGCCATAAGAAAATGCAGAACTTATATGATTTGGATTACATATACTGTTAATTAAAATTTGGTCGTTATCTTTAATGATGGTTATCATTTCTCCCCAACTTGCGGTCAAATTACCGGGTCTGATTGCTCTGATAAAATTTTTATTATTCTTTTCGATTATCCATTCCAAATCATTTTCAGTCCTTTTAATCGCTTCTTGAAATTGCTCGTTCGTACATGAAATTTGAAACTTTTTAAAGTTTAATCTTCTGTATTGGATAATTGTAAAAATTAAAGCAAAAGTCAGAAAAAGTAGAGGAATTATTAGTTTGTCGGTTGTGTAATCTTTGAATAAGTCTTGACTTGTTAATGCAACGATAAAAAGTAGAGACAACACGATTCCGTAATGTTTCCAAGTTTCAGAGGTTTTTAATTTAAGTCTTTTAATTTTCTTATTATGATTATTCATTCATTTTATTTATCAAGGTAATCCAAATATACAAAAAAACCGAAAGCGATTAACTCACTTTCGGTTTTTGTTTGTGGTACCTCCAGGAATCGAACCAGGGACACACGGATTTTCAGTCCGTTGCTCTACCAACTGAGCTAAGGTACCAGTAACTAATACCGCTGTTCAAAGCGATTGCAAATATAAAATGTTTTTTTTATCTATACCTAATAATTTGTAAAAAAATCTTGTGTAGCTTTGTTCTCAAAGAAAAACAAAAGATGATTATTGCCATTGATGTTGGAAACACGAGAATAAAAGTCGCTGTGTATGACCGAAATACATGGAGCGGGTTCTATCATGTGGATACCAAAAATTTTCGTTCGCAAATAGAAAATATAACGGACAAATTGCAGGAAAAGCCAAATATTATCCTTTCATCCGTCGGGAAATTCAACGAATATCAGCTCAAATGGTTAGCTGCGAAAGGTCAATTGCACATTGTGAATGCTCAAGACAAGCTGCCGTTTGAAAACAAATACGGCACGCCACATACGCTTGGGACAGACCGCATTGCGTTGGCAGCCGGTTTGGCTCTTGAATTTCCGGAGCAAAACAAATTGGTGATTGATTGCGGAACTTGCTTTACTTACGATTTTGTGAATCAGCAAAATCAATATTTCGGCGGAGCTATTTCGCCCGGATTAAATCTGAGATACAAAAGCTTGAATGATTATACCGAAAAATTACCTCTTTTGACAATAAATAATTCGCATCCGTTGGTGGGAGCCTCAACCGAACAAAGTATTCAATCAGGGGTAATCAACGGAGCTGTAGCTGAAATCGATGGTTTTATCAACGAATACAAATCGCGATTCGATAATTTAACAGTAATTTTAACAGGCGGCGACGCTATTTTTTTGGCTGAAAGCATAAAAAATAACATCTTTGTACGTTCAAACTTTCTGATAGAGAGTTTGATTTTGTATTATCAATATATTAATTCATGATAAAAAAACTTATATTAAGTCTTGCACTTGCTTTTGGGTTGTCTGCTTATGCTCAGCAAGGTACGGCTTCGCCTTATTCTTTCTACAACGGAGGAGATCTTCATTTTAAAGGAACACACGATGTCAAAGCCATGGGAAGTTTGGCGGTTTTCCAAGACAGTATTCATTCCAATTTGCTCAATCCTGCGTCTTTGGCACAATTGCAAGGAGCCAATTTGTCGTTGGGATTAAGCACTTCGATGACTCAATTTGCTTCGGCAGATAATACTGTAAATGTGAATAGAACCACGTTTGATTATTTATCCTTGGCATTTCCGGCTGGTAAATTTGGTTTTTCATTAGGCGTTATGCCGCGTTCGTTTGTGGGGTATGATATACTGAATGAAACGCAAGAAAACGAGTTTACTGTAAGAAAAAATTATTTGGGCGAAGGTGGAGTAAACAGAGCGTTTGTCGGAATTGCGTACAAAATCACAGACCGGTTGAATATCGGGATTGAAACCCAATATAATTTTGGACAAAGCGAAAATAGTGTGACCAAATTCATTATGGATGACGGACATGGACTGAGTTTGGACAGAGGGACGCGTGAGCTGGTAAACAACCGTTACAGCGGATTGAGTTTCAATACCGGTATCAATTATGTACATCCGTTGAAAGATAAAGTGCAGTTGAACGTTGGCGTAACGTATAGCCCGGAAATGAAAATTGATAATGAACAAGATATTACTTTATCGACGATTGAACTCGGTGATGATTTGTCTTTTAGAGAAGTAGATGTTTTTGAACAACCAACGAGAAACAACGACTTTTTGTTACCGGCAAAATACAGTGTTGGAGCAGGAATTGGCGATCCGAACAAATGGTTTGCAGGAGTAGAATACACCGGAACACAATCGTCAAAACTCAACGAATACAATATTTATTCCAACGCAAGTTACAACGATGGTTACAAAGTTGCTTTGGGCGGATTTTACACTGCCGACCACAGATCTTTGACCAGTTATATGAAGAGAATTACCTATCGTTTTGGAGCGAGATATGAAAATACAGGTTTTGTATTGAATCAACAAGAAATCAAAGATTATTCGGTTTCGGCCGGAATTGGATTGCCAATCGGGGAGACGCGTCAAGGAATTTCGATTTCTAATTTGAATATCGGTTTGGAATATGGACAACGCGGAACCAGCTCTCACGGATTAATTAAAGAAAATTATTTCAATGTTTCGATAGGCTTGTCTTTCAACGATTTTTCTTGGTTCGTAAAACGTAAATTCAATTAACAATGAAACGGTTTGCTGGCTATATAATGGCGATAACAAGCTTGGTGATGTTGATAAGTTGCGACAATCAACAAACTTATTCTGCCCGACAAACCACCGCATTGATTCCGGCTGGTATTGCTGAAAAAATTGAAGTGAAATATACTGATTCTGCCCGAATAAAAGCCATTTTGTTTGCAGATAAAATGCAGGATTACAGCAATGTGAAATATCCTTTTAATGATTTTCCGGAAGGCGTGAATGTGGTTATTTACGACGAAGAGAAAAACGAAAATTATGTAGAAGCCGATTATGCTATTGCTTATTCCAAAACAGGCTTGATTGATTTGAGAGGAAACGTTAAAATTACCTCTCACAACGGCACGGTTATGACTACGCCACAATTGTATTACGACCAAAAATTGAATTGGTTTTTTACCGAATATCGTTTTAAAGTGGTAGATGAAAATCAAAGTGTTTTTGAAGGCGTTGGCGTTGATTTTGACAGCGAATTTAAAACCATGAATGCACATCAAAATAGCGGTGTCATCAAAGGAAATGAATCAATTGATTTATAAAAATAGAAATAAATTATGAAAATTTACAGAATCACTTTATATTTATACCTCGCCTTGGCAGTAGTTTTTCTTTACGATGCTTATGTGAAATTCCAAGAAGGAGGCAATTATTGGCTTAGCTTATTTTTTGTAGCCATGGCAATTTTTATGTTCTTTTTCAGACAGAGAAGTATCAAGAAAATGGAAGAAAGAAATAAAAACCAACATTAATATATGCAGTTAACCGTCTTAGTCATTTCTTTGATTTTTCTATTCATATTCTCTTCTTTGATAGCTGCCTATCGCTATGCAAACAAGGTTTTACTGACGTTAGAAAACAAAAAGAATGAAGAAAATAAGACGAGTTATACCCTGAGTTTGATTACAGAAAAACCGCGATTATATGTGGCTTCGCTCAAATTTGGTTCGGTAATATGTTGGGTTTTAATTATCTATTACGGCACGCAATTATTCTGGACTTTTAAACACGAAGTCGAAAACGAAATCGCTTTTTTCCTGATTTATTTTTCTGTAACCCTTTTCGTATTGTATCTGTTTGAGCATTTTTTGTCGAAAGTATTGGTAAAACCCAATGCCACTTTTATCATTACCAAGCTGGATAAAATTATCGGTTTTTTACTCAAGATTTTAGTGCCTTTTACGAAACCTCTTATTCGTTTTTCAGATTTTTGTTTGAAAACATTTTTCGGCATACAACCTACAGAAAATACCAATTTGTTGAGTATAGGTGAATTAGGAACGTATATCAGCAAACAAATTGATGCAGCAGAACAAAAAGAAGATTTGGATGCCGAACTGCAAATTCTACAAAATGCCCTTTCTTTTACCGATGTGAAAGTTAAAGGAGTCATGACACCTCGCGTCGATATGTCTTCGGTATTAATAAATGACGATTTTGAACATATCCGAAATGTTTTTATGGATACAGGTTATTCTAAATTGTTGGTTTATAATGAAAAAGGGAATAATATTTTGGGCTATATCCATGTTTTTGATTTATTGAAACAACCAGAACACGTACAAGAAATCTTGCGTCCGGTGGTGGAAGTATATGAAAATACGTTTATCAATAATTTGTTTCAAACCTTGTCTTTACAGCAAAAGTCTATTGCCGTTGTGATTGATGAATACGGAGATATTTCGGGTATGGTTACTATGGAAGATATTATCGAGGAACTTTTTGGCGAAATTGATGATGAACACGACCACGAAGAATGGATTGAGAAAAAAATTGATGACAATAAATATATTTTTTCCGCTCGTTTAGAAGTTGATTATCTCAATGAAAAATATGAATTAGATTTTCCTGTAAGCGAAGATTACAACACTTTAGGCGGATTTATCATCACGCATTGTAACCAAATTCCCGAACAAGGTTTTGTGGTAAACATCAATGGATATACTTTTAAAATCTTATCGGCAACAGAAAGAAAAATTGATGTTGTCGAATTGATTGTTGAATGACGTGTCACATCACATCACATATTCCTTATAAACTTCCGAAATTTCGTCAAAAATAGCCAATAAAATTTCAGGCTCGTCTGTGGTAACAAGCTTTTGTTTGTAGGGTTTAAAACCGTGAATTCCTTTGAAATAATTGGTGTAATGTCTTCGCATTTCCAATATACCCAGTCGTTCGCCTTTCCATTCCATTGACCAAATCAAATGATTTTTAGCCGCTTCGATACGGTCAAAAACAGTTGGTTGAGGAAGTAATTCGCCGGTTTTGAAATAATGTTTGATTTCGTTAAAAATCCAAGGATAACCAATTGCTGCACGACCAATCATTATGCCATCTAAACCAAATTTTTCTTTGTATTCCAAGGCTTTTTGCGGAGAATCAATATCGCCGTTTCCGAAAATTGGAATGTGTATTCTCGGATTATTTTTGATGCGTTCGATATGCGTCCAATCCGAATGACCTTTGTACATCTGTGCTCGTGTGCGGGCATGAATCGTCAAAGCGTGAATGCCAACATCTTGCAATCGCTCAGCAACTTCGTCAATGTTGATAGAATCTTCGTCCCAGCCCAAACGCGTTTTCACTGTAACGGGCAAATGCGTACTTTTTACTACGGCTTTAGTCAGCCGAACCATCAAATCAATATCTTTCAACACACCGGCTCCGGCACCTTTGCTAACTACTTTTTTAACCGGACAACCAAAATTTATATCCACCAAATCAGGTTCAACGGTTTCTACAATTTTTGCAGACATCGCCATCGCTTCTTCATCTCCACCAAAAATCTGAATGCCAACCGGGCGTTCGTAATCAAAAATATCCAGTTTTTTCTTACTTTTAATGGCATCTCGAATTAATCCTTCAGACGAAATAAATTCCGAATACATCAAATCTGCACCGTGTTGTTTGCACAAACGACGAAACGGCGGGTCGCTGACATCTTCCATAGGTGCCAGTAATAATGGATGTTCGGGTAATTCGATAGAGCCGATTTTTATCATGAGGATATTTTTTTTGCAAAATTACTTTTTATTCCTGAAACAAAAAAGGTAAAGTTCTCGTTGATAGTTTAATCAATTAAATATGTATAATCTAAACCATAGCGAACTGAAATTTTTTTACCGCTTACTTTTCGCAAATCGGCATTTGGGTTATCGACAAATTTCGGCAACGGAGAAAGGTTTAGTTTGTTGGCTTCTTGCGTATAGAAATCTCTGCGGTTAAGTTTTATCGGGGCTACAATATTGAAAATTTCATTCGGGATTTCTTGTTCAATCATTTTTTCTATAAACCGGATAATATCTTTTTGATGTACCATATTTACTGGATTATTGGCGTCTTCAATAACTGCTCTTTGCACAATGTACCGAACCGGATGACGGTCTTCGCCAATCAATCCGCCTAAGCGAAGAATGGTAGAATGGAAGTGAGGATTGCTCAAAAGTATATTTTCAATTTCCACGATTTGTTTGTCCATTTCTGAAATCGGGATGATAGGCGTTTCTTCATCAACATTGCCTTTCAACGAAAGATAAACCGTGGTCGAACTGGTAAAAATAACGTTTTGAATTTGATGTTTTTCAATAAACGGAATAATTGTTTTTATTTTATCGACATAATTTTCTTCAACATTTTGCATTCGTCCGGGCGGAATTGTAATAATCAATATATCAGTATCCGTAAGCAATTGAGTGATATTATCTAAATTACTTTTTGTGCTTATATTTACAATACAACTATCGATATTGTTGGCTTCAAAAAACGATAATTTTTCTGGTGTTGTAGTAGAAACTTTCACCTGATGTCCGTTGTTTTTGAGTTGTATTGCCAAAGGAGTTCCTAACCATCCGGCACCGAGTATGCTTATTTTTTTCATATTGAGGAAACATTTTTGTTTAATCGAAAGGTCAAAAATACTTAATTTGTAATGGTTAATTTTAAAAAGAGATATTTTTCTACCAGCGATATAATGTCTATTTTTACATCATCATAAAATTTGAATATTTTCCATGAAGAAAAAACCATTAATATTGGTCACCAACGACGACGGAATCACAGCTCCCGGAATCCGAACATTGATTAGCGTAATGAAAGAAATCGGCGAAGTAGTGGTGGTGGCACCCAATACACCTCAATCGGGAATGGGGCACGCCATTACGATAAATAGCACATTGTTTGTAGAAAAAGTAACCATTGACGAAGATATTGAGAAAGAATATGCTTGTTCAGGCACGCCAGTAGATTGTGTGAAAATTGCCATCGACCAAATTTTGGACAGAAAACCCGACATTTGCGTTTCTGGTATCAATCACGGTTCCAATTCGTCTATTAATGTGATTTATTCCGGAACGATGTCGGCGGCAGTAGAAGCCGGAATGAGTAAAGTGCCGGCAATTGGTTTTTCATTGAGCGATTTTAGTTGGAATGCCGATTTTTCTCCATTTAAAGAATATATCAAAAAAATTACAATGGAAACATTGACAAACGGTTTGCCAGAAGATGTGGTGCTCAATGTGAATTTTCCTAAGTTGAAAAAAGAAGAAATAAAAGGTATTAAAATTTGTCGTCAGGCAAAAGCCATATGGGAAGAAAGTTTCGACCGACGAATTAATCCGCATGGAAAAGAATATTATTGGCTGACCGGTAATTTTACGAATTACGACAAAGGCGAAGACACCGACGAATGGGCGTTGAGTCACGGATATATTTCGGTGGTTCCGGTGCAATTCGATTTAACGGCTTATCACGCAATCAAATCAATAAATAATTGGAAATTAAATGAATAAAGTACTCAATTTTTTACTCGGACTCATCATCGCTTTTTTGGTAGCCTATCTGTGCGGAAGTTTACTGATGAGTTATTGGACAAAAATAGGTTTATTAGAAACCATGCAATCTTTCAAAGTGAATAACGTTTGGGGAAAAGTCTTGTCTATCGGAGCTATCCCGAATATTTTATTGTTTTATATCTTGCTGAATAAAAACAATTATATGGCAGCTCGTGGCGTGATTTTCTCTTTTGTATTTATTGCTTTATTCGTTTTTTGGTAATATGAAATACTACATCATAGCAGGAGAAGCCTCAGGAGATTTGCATGGAGCCAATCTCATCAAAGCATTGAAGCAAACAGATGCCGAAGCCACAATTCGTTGTTGGGGAGGCGATTTGATGCAACAAGCAGGCGGAACGCTGGTCAAGCATTACAAAGAATTGGCGTTTATGGGATTTGCCGAAGTTGTGATGAACTTGCGAACCATTCTCAATAACATCAAATTTTGTAAAGAAGACATCAAACAATTCCATCCAGATGCGATAATTTTTATCGATTATCCCGGATTCAATATGCGAATTGCCAAATGGGCAAAACAGCAAGGTTTTGACACGCATTATTATATTTCGCCACAAATTTGGGCATGGAAAGAAAACCGTATCAAAGCGATTAAACGCGATGTCAATCACATGTATGTGATTTTGCCTTTCGAGAAAGATTTTTACGAACAAAAACATCATTTTCCGGTGCAATATGTTGGGCATCCGCTCATGGATGCCATTAATCAATTTAAGCAAACCGACCAGACTGATTTCTTGGCAATACATCATTTAGATGATAAACCAATTATCGCTTTGTTGCCCGGCAGCCGAAAACAAGAAATCAAAAAACTGTTAGATGTGATGTTGGAGTCTGCGGAGCAATTTAAAGAATATCAGTTTGTTATTGCAGGAGCTCCGGGGCAGGATTACGACTTGTACGAGCCATATTTGAAGGATAAAAATATTCATTTTGTTCAAAATCAAACTTATAGTTTATTGCATCATGCACATGCTGCTTTGGTTACTTCTGGAACGGCAACGCTCGAAACTGCCTTGTTCAATGTGCCACAAGTAGTGATGTATAAAGCAAATCCAATTTCTTATTTCATTGCCAAAAATGTTATTAAACTGAATTATATTTCGTTGGTTAATTTGATTATGGACAAAGAAGTTGTCAAAGAATTGATTCAGAACGAATGTAATCCAAAACGTGTTGCAGAAGAATTGCGAAAAATTCTGAATGGTTCAGACAGACAAAAAATATTGGAAAATTATGCAGAATTACAGGCGAAATTAGCCGATGGGAATGCAAGTAAAAATGTGGCGGAGAATATTAAGAAAAATTTAGGTTTTTAAAGAAATTTATTTCTGCTATATTTGTTTCCGTCAAGTATTAAAAATTTATTTTCCTAGTAATGAAAGCAATCATTTATTCTTTGCTTGGAGTTTCTTTTTTATTTTTCGGAGGAGAAGTTCAAGCACAAAACACCGTACAAAAATCGTCCAGGAATAAATCTTCCATGTATTATAAATCTCCAGAGAAAGCGATGGTCAATACTCGTTCATCTGTAGAGGTTTCCATAGCAGAAATCAACAAAAGGTTAAATGCTGTTGAAGATGAAATGATTGTTTCAGAGGAGAATATGAGTGGTAATGAAACCGATTATTTAACTGAACAATTAATTAACGTTGCGAAAGACTATAAAGGAACAAAATATGTATGGGGCGGAATGAGCCGCTCCGGAATGGATTGCTCCGGATTTGTGAAAACCGCTTTCGATACTTTTGATATTAACTTGCCGAGAACTTCAAGAGAAATGTCAAAAACAGGAGAGCGAATCAATAAATCTGAAGCACAACCCGGCGATTTAATTTTCTTTAAAAATGGAGGTTCACGTGTTATCAATCATGTAGGTATTATTATTGAAGTGAATGACGGCGAAATCAAATTTATCCATTCAGCAAGTTCTAAAGGCGTATCAATCAACTCGACTAATGATACTTATTACAAACGAAATTTCACCCAAATTAATCGTATTTACGAAAATAGTGATTCGTGAATAGATAATTTTCGTTACCTTTATCTCTGCTATGAGAAAGGGAATAACGAAATATCCGATGATTCCCATTGTCTTATTTTTAGCCGGTGGGATTTTTTTATCGAGATACCTTCAGGTTCTTGATGCGTTTTGGTGTGGAGTAAGTGTAACTTTTTGCACAATCATTTTATGGATATTACATCGAAAGTTAAAATCTAATGCGTTTGCGGCAAAATGGTCGAATGGAACGTATTTGTTCACATTTTTGTTGTTTTTGTCTTTGGGTGGATTGGTAGATAAAATGTATCGCAAACCGCCAATAGATTTGCCTTTCGGAAAAGTAGTTACCACTTTATTTATAACAGAAAAGCTAAAATCAAATCTATATTATCATCGGTATTATGCTCAGGGTCAAACAGCTGATAATAAAAGTTTTAAATTACTTTTGTATCAATCTAATGATTTAAAAAATTATGAAGTAGGCGAGGAGCTGACCGGTTTTTTTGAATTTCAACGCATTGATGCGGCAAAAAATCCGTATAGTTTTGATTATCAGTATTATTTGTCTAATTATAATATCTATTATCAAACCCGAATTTTTACAGAAGACAATATCATTTCAAAGTCTTATCACAAAAATTTACTTTATTACATCAATCAATTTCGGGA
Source organism: Flavobacterium sp. (assembly GCA_035306305.1). GTDB lineage: Bacteria > Bacteroidota > Bacteroidia > Flavobacteriales > Flavobacteriaceae > Flavobacterium. Next base: position 4,823 of record DATGOD010000068.1, on the reverse strand, counting down.
AAAATTAATTCAAGGTTTTGACATTCATCAATTTGACCAAGAAACACACAGTATTGTCGTTGCGTTGCTTTTTGGCGACACTTCTGCCTTGTCTGACGAAGTATTACTGAATTATCGAAATTCGGGTGTCATGCACGTATTGGCGGTTTCCGGGCTGCATGTCGGAATCTTGTATTATGTGCTGAATGCTTTCTTTGGATTTTTTGCCAAAAACCGATTTCTTCGTTATACATTGATAGCAATTTGTTTAATCGTTTTTGCTTGTTTGTCGGGGTTGAGTGGCTCGGTAGTTCGGGCGGTGATGATGTTTTTGTTGTTCGGAGCCGGAAGGTTTATTTATCGCAGTTCTTCCACAGTTAATATCTTGGCAGTAACCGCATTTTTGATGTTGATTATCTATCCCGCATATTTGTTTGATGTTGGATTTCAATTGAGTTTTTTGGCGGTGTTTTCCATTGTTTATCTCTATCCGTTAATGACTCCATATATTTATCAGAAAAACCGAATTATTGGATTTATACAATCGATGTTGGGTGTTTCGTTGGCGGCACAGCTTGGCGTTTTACCTTTGTCGGTATATTATTTCGGACAGGTTCCGCTGTTGTTTTTGGTCGGTAATTTTATTGCCATTCCGTTGAGTTCTGCGGCATTGATTTTGGCGGTTGTGTTAATTCCGCTTAATTATATTTGGGAAGATTTGGCATTGTTCGTAGGCTTTCTTGTAGAGGGAATTTTGTGGCTCAATAATTATTTCATGGCCCAAATCGCGTCGGTGAATGAGATGGTTATATCCGGAATTTCACTTTCGGGTTGGCAATGTTTGCTTTTGTCTTTTGCAGTATTTTTTACAGCTTATTGGTTGAAAAATAAACGATTTTGGATAATCGCTTCGGTGTTTTGTATGCTGATTTTATTTCAATTGACGTATTATTTTACCTATTTTTCCACGAAGAGTTTTAAGGAAGAAATGCTGTTTTATGATACTCAACAAGTTGTTCTTTCCACGTTGGATAATCAAAATCTGATTGTATATAGTAATCAAAACATTTCGAAAGAAAAAAGCTATTTGGTTGCTTATCGAAATAATTACAATATTCCAGAAGAAGCTATTGTTCAAAAAGAATTTCAGCGGGTTTTGATAGGCGAAAATAGTTTGCTTGTCATTGATAGTACTGCGGTTTATCCGAAAAATAGAACTTTTGATTATTTGCTTTTGTATGATAATCCGAATGTGAATTTAGAAAGATGTTTGTCGGAAATCAAGCCTAAAAAAGTAATATTTCATCCTAAAAACGCTCGATGGAAAACAAAGCTGTGGCGAGAAACTTGTGTCGAAAAAAATATCCCTTTTCACGACATGCGAGAAAAGGGATATGTGAATTTTCAATGAAAAAATTACAGTTCATTTAATAATTGTTCAGCATTTCGGTAACCCAAAATATTTTTGGACATTTTTCCGGAAGCATCAATCACAATCATAGTTGGATAAGCTCTCACGCCAATAGCTCTGGCAAATTCGTGTAATCCGTTTCGAGCATTTTTGCGTTTTTCTCGATAAGACGGATTTCTGTATAATTTTCCGGCAAACTGGATTTCCTCTTTCCCTTCCGCATTGAATTTTACCGGATTGTATTTTTCGTTTAATACTTTGGCAACTTCTGCATTGCTAAAAGTCTTTCGGTCTAACATTTTACATGGTCCGCACCAAACAGTGTAAGCATCGATAAAAATCGGTTTTTTGTTTTTCTTTTGAGCTTTTACAGCCTCTTCCATGCTCATCCATTTGACCTGTGCATTAACGCTAAAACTTAGTGTGGTTAATAAAAGTAAGGCAATAATTTTTTTCATTTTTTCTATATTTTTAATCTATAGTTTTTAATCAAAAAGTGTGCCTATTACTTTATTCCGTGCATGAGTTTTTTCAATAGCGGATGCAATAACATGATAATAATTCCGGCTGCTATTGGAACGATTGTAAAGATTAGGAAAAAGGTAGATAATGAATATTCTTTGGTTATATTATCAATTTGTCCACCTAATAATGCAGCTAATTTATTTCCGATAGCGATAGCCAAATACCACATACCAAACATGAAGGCAATCATGCGAGCTGGAACGAGTTTAGACACATAAGACAGCCCGACCGGAGACAGGCAAAGCTCTCCCAAAGTGTGGAATAAATAAGCGAGAATTAACCAAATCATGGATACTTTAACACCTTCTTGGATGCCATATGAGCCATAAGCCAATAGCCCAAAACCGACAGCCATAATGATTAATCCCATTCCGTATTTAACTGCTGCTGGTGGGTTGTATTTTGAATCCCAAATTTTTGAGATAGATGAAGCAAATGTGATGATGAAGAATGAATTTAGAATTGAAAACCATGATGGGTCAATCTCAGAAGCTTCTTTGGTATATTCATTATACAACATCCAAATAGCAACACACCAAACAAAGGCAAAGGTTATTATTAAAACAATATTTGTTATGGCAGCTTTATTCCACGTTTGTTTTGCTAACAAGAATAATACCCATGAGATAAAAATTAAAGGTATAATAGTAAGCAATGTGTTTAGTGTATTAAATATTGTTAGCGAAGTGCCTTCCAATGATCGGTCAACGCTGTCACGTGCAAATAAAACCAATGACGATGCCGCTTGTTCAAAACTCATCCAAAAGAAGATCGTAAAAAATGCAAATATAATTACAGCAATCATACGATCGCGAACTACCTTTTCATATCGAATTAATCGAGAAATAATCAATCCGATAAAGATGATTAAACCTATAATAATCAGTAAATACATACCTCTTACCATATCTAACCCAATGAAAGATAAGTCAAAAGAAGGTAAAAAGTCAATACCTCCTATAACATATAGAGGTGCATCAAAAGCAAATAATAAACCTACTATTGTTGTAAAACCAATTAAAATGTAATCAAGTGTGGTAAAAGGATTTCTTTTATTATCCTTAACTCTTTCTACATAGTCCGTTTCGGACTCGTCAGCTCTTTTAGTTAAATCATCCGAGATTGTTTTGTTAGCATCTTTTTTAGGTACTTCGCCTATATGACCAAATAAAGGCTTGGCTAACCAAAATTGTAGGGTTCCAAGTCCCATAAATACAGCAGCCAGACCAAAACCATAATGCCAGCCAAGGTTACTTGCTAAATATCCGCAAAGCATCATTCCGAAAAATGCACCAGCGTTTACTCCCATGTAAAAAATGGTGTAGGCACCATCTTTTTTCTCTGGAAAGGCTTTGTACATTTCAGATAAAATAGATGTCATGTTGGGTTTAAAAAATCCAGTTCCAATTACCAAGCACCCCAATCCAATGTATAAGGCGATAACCGAATCGAAAAACATAATAACATGTCCCATAGTCATGATTATCGAACCGATTACAACTGCCCATCGATAACCAATGTAACGGTCTGCAATAATTCCGCCAAAAATAGGTGTAATATATAATAACATAGCATAGGTCGAATAGAGAGCCCCTGCATTCTCAGCACTCCACCCCATGCCAGGATTGTTACCTGTTATAGCTGCGGTCAAAAATAATACAAGAAGAACTCTCATTCCGTAAAACGAGAAACGTTCCCACATTTCAGTAAAAAAGAGAACAAATAATCCTGCAGGATGTCCCAAAACTTTGGATTTGAAAAAATCCGGATTTGTAGCTTCTGTTGCCATTTATATGATGTTTTTTATTTTGAAGTCCGAAAGATATAAAAAATATTTAGAGCCTGTTTAAATTTGTATTGTAAAAATGTTTATAGGTTATTTTTGAGGCAGAAAAAAGCAAATTTTCAAAGGATAGCAGAGCTATCGTTTGAAAATTTAACGCCGTTATGACCAAAAAGAAACATAAACAAATTATGAGATGAATTTTAAACAGGCTATTGACTACTGTATATTTTTTAAATCGTATCCTCTGCCGAATTTTCTTTTTTCTTTTCCAATGGTCTGATGATAAAACGGTCGTAAAGGGTCAATGTTACAATCGAAAATAGACCAATACCTACAATCACATACCAAATTTTGTTGGGTTGATAATTGTCCCAGAGCATATTAGCCATATCCCAGTGGCTCATTCCCAGCTTTTGCTCTGCCAAGGCAAAGTATTCATTTTTAGAAAAAGGAAAATGCACCTGACTGATGTCGATGCTTTTGCTGGTAGCAAATTCTTTAAAAGATTGTGCCACCGTTTTCCAATCGACTGCATCGGCTTTGAGGTTAAATTGTTGTTCAAACTGCGAAATCGACATATTCAAAGCTTTCGAACCTTGTTCGATAAACTCTTCGTTGGTAACCACTTCGGGCATTTCGATATTCCTCGTTGTCATTTCTCTCTTCAATAGCGATAATTTATCAGACCAAGATTGGTATAAACTTCCTGCAATAACACCCGTAAGAAGGTTTGCGGCTGCTTGTGGCAAGAAATAAGTTCCTTGATACAAACCTTCTTTTCCTTTGGGGGTAATCAACGCAATAAAAGATGAAACTGTTGGGCTACTCATCATTTCACCCGTAGCAAAAATCATCGTTCCGATGATAGTAAACCAAACATTGTGCGTATAAAACGTTAAACCTACGCCTATGGTTGCTACAACTGCTCCACGAATTACCGCATTGATATGTCGCATTTTGGTTACGAAATAAGAGATCGGAATTTGTAGCAAAATAATCATCAAGGCATCTAAATTAGAAAATTGCTCTGGTTTGATTAAACCTGTTTCATTATCTACAAATGATTGTTTCAAAAAAGGAACATTTTCAATAATCCAATTACTAATTGCACTTGAATTTACC
>DATGOD010000067.1:0-7451 GCA_035306305.1 Flavobacterium sp. | reverse complement strand
ATTTTGTTCTCCACATACTTCACAAGTCTTGTTTTTCCAAACATGATTTAGCTTAGTAATTAGTTTTTCTTGTTGTTCCTTACTCAGTTTCATTTATTGTCGGATTGTTTGTTTAAGGTTTGTTTATAATAGTGCATAACGGTTTCGGGCTTTGCGGTCGGGCGGGTTTCGGAGCACAAAACTGTCTGCCAGCACTGAACTTGAATAGAAGCACAAAGTTTCAAGTTTACACGTCAGCCCGCCTGACGCAAAACCCGTGTTATAGCCAGTTGTTCTTTCGTCCGTATGTCTATTGTGATTGTTGTCCACCGCCAAGCTCGTTAATTTTTGCTTCTATTTGCTTGTTGTAATCTTCTATTTGTGTTCTATATTGGTCTGTGTCCTCCGAAATAGCTTTGTAAAGTAATTCATAACTTTTTATTCTTAGTTCACAATACTCCTTCAAAAGTCTGTTTTTAGTTCTGATTTCAAGAGGCAAATCTAAGTCCTTGAAACTGTCAAGTAACTTTATGTTTTCGTTCCAATAATAAATTCCTCTGTCCTTAATTCCGTAAAGTATTTTGTCGTTAGGTGTGTTTGGTGGCAAATTATAGATTTCTAATGCCATTGCTTCCATTGAAACAAATTCCTTGATTTTAGCATCGTATGTTCCAATGTCGTTTGGTAGTTTTTTGTAAACAGCAAAAGACGAAACAAGAATTAGAATTGTCAACAAACCAATTGTCCCGAATTTCAATTTGTTTTCGTCAGGTTTTTTTAGGCTTGGGATTAAAGCATATCCAATAATAAGTCCGCCAAGTAAACCACCAATATGAGCGGCATTGTCAATGCCGCCTTTAAGTCCATAGATTAAATTGTAACCAACAAAAACTGCAATACTTGTCAATAAAGATTTTCGTGCAGTTTTCTCTATTAAATTTGTTGTCAGCATAGCAAGAAAAACACCATACATACCAAATATTGCACCCGATGCACCAGCACTAATTGTAAGGTCGTGCCACCATAAACTTGCAATACTTGCTGTCATTCCTGTTAGTAGGTAAGCGGAAATAAATCTTGTCCTGCCCAAATGTGGCTCTAACAAAATACCAATATAAAGCAAAGCATACATATTCATAAGCAGGTGGAAAATTCCAATATGCAAAAAGCAATTTGTTATTAGTCGCCACCATTCGCCTTCCAAAGTCATTGGTCGGAAGTTTGCACCCCAATTCAATAAACTTTCATTGTCAGGCAACATAATATTTACACCACTAATTGCCATTAAAATGAAAATTAGAATATTCAAGTCTAATAGAATTGGTGTAATGAAAAAACCTTGTGTTGGCTTGAAAATTGAGAAGAAATCTTTGATTTGTTCTGTCGTAGTTGCGGGTGGCAACTTTAAAATATCTTCTTCTTGTGAAACAAGTTGTTCTTTTAGTTCTTGATATTTTGTGTCAAGTTCTTCTTTCGTTAAAGTCGGTTTTAGTTCGTCAAAATTGGAAACGAATTTGGCAACATTTTTCTTGTTTTTGCCCCAGTCCATCATTTCGTTTCCTGTTGATGCACTTTGAATATTTGCAACTCCGTTTTCTATTTTGATTTTAACTTCTGCATTCCAAGAAAACATTCCGTTTTCCGTATAAGCAATAAGTCCGTTGTCGCTTAGGTAGCCAACTTTCCAACCTGTTTTTATTGCTGTCTCGTTTGCAAGCACAAGGAATTGTTCTTGTGTCAAGTCGTTTAGAGGAAAGTCCTCAATGTGTTTTGGTGTAAATCCTACTGCCATATTTTTATTATTTGTCTGTTAGTTCAAAGCTGAAATGTTCAAAGTTAGCACGGTCGTCATACAATTGGCTATAACGGTTTGCGGCTTGGCGTAGTGGCGGATTTTCAGCACTAAAGTTCATACGAAGCACACAGTTCAAAATTAGCACAAATGTTTCAACGAAGCACGTCACCCGCCATTACGCCAAACCGCTGTTATCAGCAGCCCTTCTTTCAGTTGTTAAGCGTCTGTCTTTGTCGGGTTGTCGTGTTGGCTTGGCTTGGTAGCTCTTTTGCATTTTTTTGTTTGGCATTGTGCGGTTGCAAAAATGCAAATGTGCTACCAAATGCGTAGGCTGTTCATTGTCAGTTCAATTAAACGATTGTCGGAATTTTAATGGAGATTGATTTGTCTTGCTTTTGAAAAGTCTGCTAAATGCTTGCGAATGTTCAAATCCCAATTCATAAGCAATTTCGCTTACTGATAAGTCCGTTGTCGTCAATTTTTCTTTAGCTTTTTCTATCAATTTGTCGTGTATGTGCTGTTGGGTTGTTTGTCCTGTCAACACTCTCAGCATACGGCTTAAATAACTTACTGATACATTTAGCATTGCGGAAACGTATTGAGGTGAAGGCAAGCCTTTTGAAAGCACATCGTCACTATTAAAATAATTAGTGAGAATTTCTTCCAATCGGTGAAGAATTTGATGATTGGATTTTTCTCTTGTAATAAATTGACGATTGTAAAATCGTTGACAATAACTCAACAGGTTCTCAAGGTGCGTTATAATTATTTGCTTGCTGAAATTATCAATATTAGAATGATATTCCTGTTCGATATTGTGAGCAATACCTGTGATGATATTTTCTTCTTTTTCCGAAAGAAAAAGTGCTTCATTGGCTGCATAACTAAAAAAATCATACTTGCTGATTAAATTTGCCAATGAAGTTTTCCAAAGAAAATCAGGATGAATGAGTAAAGCCCATCCTGTAGGCTTTGAACTTAAAACTGTTTCTTTTTCTATCTTCAAAACTTGATGAGGGGCAATAAAAAACATTACACCTTCATCAAAGTCAAATTCCTGTTGACCATAAATAAATTGAAAATTTACATTTCGTTTTATAGAGATAAAATAACATCCAAAAACTACTTTTTCAGGAATACTTTGTGGATTGGCTTTAGAAAAATCAATCACACTAATTAATGGATGTTCAGGCTTTGGCAGTCCAAACAACTTATGAAATTCTGATATTGTATTGATATTTGTTTGCCCTGTTTTCGACATATTCAAAAGTACATTTAATTATGAAACAAGCATAGGTGCTTTTCCTAAAAGCGTAGGCGATTTGGCTTGTGATAAAATAAAATCAGCAACGTCTGCACGGGAAATTCGTGCCCCGTGTTTTCCAGTAAATTCTGTAATTGCACGATACAGTCCAGTATGTTTACCATTACTCAAAAAACCTGCCCTTACAATTATCCAACGTGCAATTTTTTCTTTGATGATTTTTTCCTGACGATTTTTGTCGTCATATTGTCTTTTCAAAATAAGTGGTTGAAATAAATTGTCATACAAATAACTGCAATGTCCTTTACTTTCTCCTGCACCCAAGCCTGTTACAGCTATTAGTAATTGTTCTGGCTTGATAACCTTTGCAATATTCTCTGCCGATTTGGAAAACATTGTTTGTGGCTTGGTTACGTTTTTTGTTCCCAAACAATCACAAATCACATCTTGCTCTGATACTAACTTTGCAATATCAGCAGCATTTTCCGCACTACCTTTTATTACCTTCAAATTTGGGTGTGTAACGGTTAATTTTTCAGGGCTACGAACAAGTCCTGTAACTTGATGACCATCTGCCAATGCTTGTTTTACAAGGTGCATTCCAATTCCGCCAGCGGCTCCTATTATACCTATTTTCATTTTATTCGATTTTGATTTTACAAATTATCTTCTATCCAATTAAATAATCGTTCAGAGCCAGCACCATAACCTCCCATTTGAGTGTGCGTTTGTGCAAATGATGTTTCATCAAACAACATATAATCTTTCGGACACGATAAAGCATCATAGAATTTTTTAGCAATTCCAGGATTTACCTCTGCTGTACCGTCAACTACCAGAACTTTGCAGGTAATTTTATCTAGAATATCTTCGTTAGAGTATTTGTCCAGTTCGGCAATGACTGCATCAATGTCGTTTTCTACACCGTGTTTCCAAGCATAGTCACGAACCATTCCGTCTATCATTGATGGTCGTAGAAATTTTGGTAGTTTTTTAATTTTTCTAAATGCAGAACCAATCATATCGCCCCAACTTATGTTGCCTGAATTGGCAATGCACAGTTTTATTCTTTTGTCAAAAGCCGCTGCTCTTGGCACTAAGTAACCACCAAAGCTGATACCCAATAGCGCAATTCTTTCCATATTAATTCCCGGAATTTTTTTGGCATAATCTATAACAGGTGTAATGACTTTTTCCCAGTCTTTTCTGAATTTCAAACCTTGCAACCGAAGCGTTGTGCCTTGTCCCGGACCTTCAATTACAATACAATGTATACCCCTTTTAATGGCTGAATCATAAACCCAAACTGTATCTTCACCCCAAGTATCTCTACCGGGTGTAATAATCATAAGCGGTGCTTTTTCTTTTGCAATGGGCGAACGATAAAAGTATGCTTTCAAAAATGTTCCCTCGTATGGAATTTGAATTTTCTCTCCGGGATAATTGGATGTTTCTAAATAACGGTCATAACAAGAAACGCTGTTTTTAGAAAAATCTACAATCATAGCATCCTCTTGTTCGCTGAAATTCATCAAAGCAATCCGCCAATATGAAGCAGCCCTCAAATAGGCAGAGGCAGCCGAAACCATTTTTTTATCCTTGTAAAATTCATCGGCTCTTGACTGAACGATTTTTGCCGTGTTTCCCCAAGCAATCGCCCAATCCCGTTCTGAATCACTTTTCATTTGTCCCACGGTTTCAATTATTTCGCTTGGGTCTGTCATTTGATACCTTACCAATCCGAAAATGTGTTTCATCAACGCGTCTGTGAGCATATGGTCGAAAAATTTCAGTTCTGACCAATGTTTGCCTGAATGGATATAATTTTTCATATCCAGTTTTGATTTCATTTGTGCCATTGGGCTTTTATTTTCTGCCATAATGCATTGCTTTAGTGTTCTGATTTATTCCAACCCTTTTTTGTCAGGATTCCAAAATGGTTTTGTTTTGATTTGTTTGGTTTCCCAATTCAATTCGTTTCTAAAATATTTGTTTAATGCTACACAAACTCTACTGTCGCCACCGATATAAACCATTTTCTTTCCATTCATTTTGGTAACGATTTCTTTTACTTTTTCAATAATTTCATTCACAGGATTTTCCTGTGTTTCATAAAACTCAAATGGTCTTGTGTCGTCAATATCTTCGTATAGTTCATCTCGATGTTTGCTATACACAATGCTTTCGATTTGTTTATTTTTAGGAAGATTTCTTTGAAGGATGTAGAGATGAGAAAGAGCGGATAAATCCCCTATAAATAGATAACTGTCTGCAGAATCGTCTAATATAAAATTCCCCTTTTTCCAATTGTATCTTACATTATCACCAACTTTACATTCTTCTATCCATTTTGCTCCAATGCCTTTGCTGTGGGTTGCAATAGCAATGTCAATAGTGCCCTTAGTCTTATCAATATCCCAAACAGAATAACTTCGCACAGAACCGTGTAACGAAAGTTCATCATCATTAAAACCAACGCCTATACGCAAAAAATAGCCTGGGATAAACTCTGCATTTTTGATATTCTCGCCCTTGATTTTTATCCAATACGCTGATTCTGAAATGCGTTGTTTAAGAACAATCGTATTTTCTTTAAAAAGCTTTTTCAATATGTTTTTTACAATGCCCATTTTTTATTTTTTGTTACGGTAAAATTTTGTTTCGCCCTCTTGCATTACAATAAAACAATCATCTGAAAGGTTGTTTTTTAACATTGCGGTTTTCAAATCTTCCGTTGGTTGCTCAAATCCTTCGGAAGCCAATTGAAAAGTGCCAAAGTGCATACCTATACTTTGAGTTGCTCCTAAATCTAAGTGGGCTGTTACCGCTTCGGCAGGAGAGGTATGTATGGCTTTCATAAAAAAGTCAGGAACATAAGCTCCGATGCCAAGTATGGCAAGTTCGGGCGAACCCAATTTATTTTTTATGTCCTTAAAATGGGTAGAATATCCGCCATCGCCACCGAAATAAATACGTCTTCCGTGTGATTGTATATAGAAGCTTCCCCAAAGACTTTTATCACGGTCTAAAAGATTTCTTGCCGATGAATGTTGTTGTGGTGTAAAAGTGATAATGGTGTTGCCGTTCAGTTCTACATTTTCCCACCAATTCATTTCTTGCACATTTTTAAATCCGCAAGATTCCACCAATTTTTTATCGCCTATTGGCACTAAAACTTTAGGATTGTGTCTTTCACCCAGTTTCTTTAAAGTCTTTTTATCCAAATGGTCATAATGGTTATGACTTAGCAATATCAAATCAATTCTCGGCAGACTGTCCAGCTCAACTCCTGGCTTCCTAACTCTTTTCGGTCCAAACCAACTTACAGGACTTGCTCGTTTTGAAAATACCGGGTCGGTAATAATGTTTAAATCACCTGTTTGGATTAAAAATGTGGCGTGGTTTATAAACGTTATAGAAAAATCGCCAGTATTCAGCGTGTCTTTCAACCGTGGAACGGCAGTGTTTTGAATATTTGATTGCCATTTTGGTCTGCCTTCTCTTATCATTTTGAATATATCACCCATACTTGGGGAAAATGGTTTTTCCAAGGTTGGGTTTATGAATTTCTTTCCATTAAAATGGTCTGAAATTTTTACCTGAGGTACTGCTTTATACATAGAAACAAATAATAGTCCTATAATTATGAGAACGCCTATTGTGATTTTTTTCGTCATAATTATTTTTTTTACTTACACACGACTTTTGAAATACAAAAGTCCTAAACCCGTAGAAAATAACTGTAACCGATTTTGTCCAGTTTGTACCCGAAAATGAAAAATGTAAGATGTAGTCGGGTGGTGGGTGGGCTTGGGTGCGATTGGGCAAAATTAAATGTGGTGTTTCGTGTCGGCTTGTGTGGTGGCAAACACCTCTTTTAATTTTGCGAAGGGTTGGAATTTTCGTCTTTCTTGTCTGTCAGGTTTATGTCTGTTCGGTGGTCGTTTTAGGGTTGCTGATAACGTTTCGGGGCTTGGCGTCAGTGGCGGAAATTGAAGCGAAAAGTTTCAATTTAGCGACACAGTAAGCAAAAGCCAATTAATTGAATAAATTTAAGAAAAAAGTTAATATAATTGGCTTTTTGCGGAATAGAAAGCCGAAACTTCAAGTTTAGCCTTAACCCGACATTGCGCCAAACCCTTGTTGGCAGTAGTTATTTTTTTAACATTATTGGTTTTAGCTTATAATTTTTTGGCAAGTTTATAAAGTCTTTTTCAGTGAGTATATATTCATTATCAGAGTCATTACTAAAATTTATTCTATATCTAATTATTGAATATGAAAATCCAACTTCTCCATATTTTGAATTTTCAGGCATCAAAGTTTCACTTGAAGAATTAAAGTCGTCAAATTCGATACTTCTTTTTATTTCTTCATTTAGCTTTGCAAATTCAAAATTATCAGGAGCTAGAC
>DATGOD010000066.1:0-10329 GCA_035306305.1 Flavobacterium sp. | reverse complement strand
AATTTAGGAAAAGGCTTTTCTGAAATTGTTTATAAAGATGCATTAGAAATTGAATTTAGAGACGCTGAGATTTTGTATCAAAGAGAAAAAGAATATTCAGTTAATTATAAAGGAATAATTTTGCCTCACAAGTTTTACGCTGATTTTGTCGTTTTTGGAAATATTATTCTAGAAATTAAAAGTGCAAAAAATATTATAGACGAACATATTGCTCAGACTTTAAATTATCTAAAAGTATCTCAAAATAAAGTGGCTTTAATTGTAAATTTAATAATGACAAATTGCAATATAAACGTCTGGTATTTTAAAGTAATCCGTGCATCTGTGGGAATTGAAATAAAATTATTTACATTATGTTCCATTTAAGATTAGATATAATCTGTGCATCTGTGGAAATAAAAAAACAAAAAATATGAACACAAAATTCGATATATTAAATAAAAAATTAGCCGAAGCCCAATTGGGTGGCGGACAAAAGCGCATCGACGCGCAACACAGCAAAAAGAAACTAACCGCACGCGAGCGTATTGAATACTTCTTTGACGAAGGTTCGTTTGAAGAAATCGGCGCGTTTGTAACCCATCGCACCAAAGATTTTGGTCTGGATAAAGAACATTATTTGGGTGACGGTGTCATCACAGGTTACGGAACGGTAAACGGACGTTTGGTCTATGCTTTTGCACAGGATTTTACCGTTTTTGGTGGTGCGTTGTCCGAAACCCACGCCGAGAAAATCTGTAAAGTAATGGATATGGCGTTGAAAGTAGGCGCACCCATGATTGGCCTGAACGATTCGGGGGGAGCGCGTATTCAAGAAGGCGTTCGTTCATTGGGCGGTTATGCCGATATTTTCTTTAGGAATGTTCAGGCATCGGGGGTTATTCCACAAATTTCCGCCATTATGGGACCTTGTGCCGGCGGTGCGGTTTATTCGCCTGCGATGACCGATTTCACCATGATGGTCGAAGGCTCGTCGTATATGTTCGTAACCGGACCCAACGTGGTAAAAACCGTAACCAACGAAACCGTAACTTCGGAAGAATTGGGCGGTGCTTCTACGCATTCGACCAAATCGGGCGTGGCACACACCACTTCTGCCAACGATGTGGAATGTTTGGAAGACATAAAACGTTTGTTGAGCTATATTCCGCAAAACAATCAAGAAGTTGTGGAAGATTTGCCGTACGAATTGGGCGATGAAATCCGCGAGCAATTGGATACCATTGTGCCCGATAATGCCAACAAACCTTACGATATGCACGATGTCGTAAACAATTTGATAGACGAAGATTCGTTTTACGAAATTCATAAAAACTATGCCGAAAACATCATTGTAGGTTTTGCACGCATCGGCGGAAAATCGGTGGGAATTGTTGCCAACAATCCTATGTTTTTGGCAGGATGTTTAGACGTAAATTCATCTATAAAGGCAGCACGTTTTGTACGCTTCTGTGATGCGTTTAACATTCCGTTGTTGGTTTTGGTTGATGTGCCGGGATTTTTACCAGGAACAGACCAAGAGTGGAACGGGATTATTGTACACGGAGCCAAGTTGTTATACGCTTTGTCGGAAGCAACTGTGCCAAAAGTTACCGTAATTACACGTAAAGCCTACGGTGGTGCGTACGACGTGATGAACTCGAAACACATTGGCGCCGATATGAACTTCGCGTGGCCGGGCGCAGAAATTGCCGTGATGGGAGCCAAAGGAGCATCGGAAATTATCTTTAAACGAGAAATTGCCGAAGCCGCCGACCCAGCCGCAAAACTGGCAGAAAGAGAAGCAGAATATGCCGAGAAATTTGCCAATCCGTATCGTGCTGCACAACGTGGTTTTATAGACGAAGTAATCTTCCCACAAGATACGCGCAGAAAATTAATCAAAGCGTTTAAAATGCTGGAGAACAAAGATGTTGCTACACCAAACCGCAAACACGGAAACATTCCGTTGTAGTTTGGTTGTTGAAAAGTTTTATTTGTTTAAAGTTTTAAAGTTAAAAACCTGCAAGGTCTGCCCGACCTTGTAGGTTTTTTGTTTTTTTAGACCGATAAGATTTTGAAAGTCTTATGGAGGTTGTGGTTTGATTTTCAACTAATCAAAGAAATTTTATATATTGCGGCTTATTTCTTACTTATGAAAAGATTGTTTCTATTTTCCTTATCGTGTTTTTCGTTGTTTTCTTGTAAAGACAATTTTGAGTTATTGCTTGAAGATGAACGTTCTAACGTTTCATTGCTTAAAAATATTCAGTCAAATAAAAATATTGATTATTTAAGAATAGACGAAATGTATGGAGGGTCTACTTTAAAAAAGTATGAATATGGCAATTACAAACATTCTTTAGAAATTCCATTTCCTAAAGAAGAAACAGGTGGAATGTCTCTCAGAGATATGTCTTACAGAATTGCCTATATAGAAAATAATAAATGGCATTTTGTTTCAACCGAAGAAACTTTAAAAAAGTTTATTGGCGAGGTTGATAACGTATATGAAGCTTTTTTGATTGCAAGAATTGATGGCTACGAAATCGATAATACTTCTGAAGGAAATGGGTTTAAAAAAGTGGATTTTGGATACAAATTAAAAGTAATGAAATCTGAAATATGTCCTGTATCGAAAGAAGGTTTCGTAGTTCATATATACAAAGACGGAACGTTAAAACAAATCGAACGGAGTTTATTATCAAACAACCACTTGTATTGTTTATTAGATTGACTTACAACGAATTAATTCCATTCCGACAAAAATTTTCTGATAGGAATATGTTGAATACCTTCATACGTATTTCCAGAGAAATTGTCTGCCGAAACAACAATTTTGGGATAGTTATCCTGAATTTTCAGTAAGTTGTCAAATTCACGTTCAATTGTTTTTTCGTCTTGCAAAAGATAACAAACCTGAACGTATAATTTTTCGCCTTCGCGTTCGCAAACAAAGTCTATTTCCATTGTTCCCATTTGCCCAACTTTTACCTCATAACCATTTATTACCAAATGATTATACACCACATTTTCCAGAATTTTACCGTAATCAGTAGGTCTGAAACCGTGAATAGCGTGACGCAATCCCAAGTCTTCAAAGTAAAATTTTTCGCCGATTTCAAAAATCTTCTTACCTACAATATCCATTCGTTTTACGCGATGAATTAAATACGTACTTGTGAGATAATTGGTGTAATTGATAATCTGCGAAACACTCATTTTTGTTTGTTGTGATTTTAAATAATCACTGATTTTTTTTGCCGAAAAAAGTTGTCCGGTATTGTCTGCCAAAAAGCGTACAAAACTCTCCAAAAAAGCAGTGTTGCGGATTTCGTAACGCTGTATCAAATCTTTATAAATAATAGTGCTGTACACGCCTTTTATATAATCAAAAACAATGTGGTCGTTCAGTGTTAAATGCTTTAAATAAGGCAACCCCCCAAATTTCAAGTATTTTTGTAGTGTTTCCTCGGTGTTTTCCAGTTGTTGAAACGTACAAAATTCATTATAAGACAAACTATAAACAGGAATTTCAATGTATCTGCCACTTAAAAAAGTAGATAATTCGCCCGACAAAATATGAGCGTTGCTTCCCGTGCAATATAAATCGTAAATTGGTTGTAATAAAAGGCTTCTCAATGCTTTTTCAAACTCTTCAATCTCTTGGATTTCATCTATAAAAACATAATTTACAACCTCTTTTTGGGTGTTTTCTATCACATAAGTATTCAAATCAGAAGCTGTTTTAATATGCTCAAAACGCAAATCCTCTTTGTTGATATACAAAATATGTGCGTTTTGATCTTGCTGTTTAATTAGTTCCATCAACTGCAACAGAATATAGCTTTTTCCCACACGTCGTTGTCCCACCAAAACTTTGATGAGTTGTTTGCCAATATAAGGCTTTAGCTGATTAAGGTATTTTTGACGTATGATAAACTTTTCTTCCATATAAAACAAGTTTAGTTTATAATAAAAACTATTTATCAAAAGTACTAAAATTTAATTTATACAGGAAATTATATTAATAGAATCTTATCAAACTACTTTTGGAATGAGAAGCTGAATCAAGTTCAGCTTGACAAAGATTTGACTAAAGAGCCATATTTTGTAAAACCGCAGAAGTAACTTTGGGGTAGAATTTGTTTTTAAATTCATCGCCGTATTTTTCAATAAAAAGGTTTTCTTTGGATTGTATATCTTCTTGTTGCGATTTAATTTTTTGAAAAGCATCGTGCCATTTTTGGTAAAAATCCAACGCGTTGGTTTCATTGTCAAAATCGGTTTGTGTGATGTTTTGTTTCAGCCAATGTTCAAATTGTTGCTGGTTTTCCGAAATTGCTGCGGTGTTTAGTAAATCCAAAAATTGCCTGTTGATTTTTGAATAAGCTCGATATTCTTTCGACGTATAAAAATCAATAGCTTCTTGTTCAAACGCAAGATAAGAAGGGTCGCTTTCCAAATTCTGCTTTTTTTTCAGTTTCTTTTTCGGCTGATAATCCAAAGGCAACATATCGGCAACTTTCAACTCGCCAAAATAACCGCTAAAGAAAACCGCTTGAGGATTTTGCAGATTTCCTTTTGCATCCATATTAATCGTTTGTTGCTGAAAATACAACTGAGATTGCTCCTCGGTTTCTTTATTGTAAACGACAAAAGGCACTTCAACTTCTTCATATTCTGTAACAAGATTTGGATTAAAAACACCGTTTACCACTGCTTTTTCCGTATAAATAGGATTTTTTCGTGTCGGTATTTTCTTCAAAGTCAATTGGTAATTATCTTCTTTTTTTATGTCTAAATATTCTTCAGGATTGATTCCCAAACCATTTGCCGCCAGTACATAATTGGAATTTTCAAGATTCGATTGCACCAAATCACTGAAAAAAGCCGTCGAAGAATCATCGTAGGTTTTTTGTCTATTTTTAAGATTTTTCTTACTACCATTAGCTTTATCACGATATTGCGTATATCCAAAAAAATGACTGCTGGAATAGCTGTTCGGGTCTAAAGTAAATCGTCTGTATCGCACTTCAAAAACATCTAAATGAAAAAGAATTTCATAACCCAATTTTTAGTTTTCCACTTTTATCGGTTCATCTGCATAGGCATAAAAAGTATTGGAACTTTTATCGAAATAAAAAGAAAGCACTTCTTCGTTGACGATTTTGGTTCGTTTGGCATTTTTGGTATTTCCGATGAAAAAGTAGCGAAAAGCCCGAAGAAATTCTTTTCTGGAAAACGCTGTTTGGTCAATGACCAATTCTTCCATTTCGTTGTCTTCCAACTGCAAAGTGATTTTTAGGTTTTGTTGCGGTTTCGGATTTTCAACAACGTAATATTGATAGCCAAATGCACTAAAAACCAACAGATTTCGGTTGTTTTCCGGAATCGAAATGCTAAAATTTCCGTTGGTGTCGGTTTGGGTTTCTGTGGTAGAATTGTCAAAAAACACCGAAACATATTCCAGTGGCGTTCCTTTCTCGTCCATTACCGTTCCCGAAATAGTTTGCGCTTTGACCGAAAACGAGAACAATACAAGCAGAAAAAATAGACCTTTCATACAAAATCTTTTAAGAACGTGTAAGTTAGATAAAAAATTGGAAACAAAAAAACGCTCCGAAATTCGGAGCGTTTTTTTGAGCCTCTAGAGGGACTCGAACCCACGACCTGCTGATTACAAATCAGCTGCTCTAGCCAGCTGAGCTACAGAGGCAACAACTTAAAAACTTCAAAACCTTGAGCCGATAGAGGGACTCGAACCCACGACCTGCTGATTACAAATCAGCTGCTCTAGCCAGCTGAGCTACATCGGCGTTTCAAATATGGGTGCAAATATAACACAGTTTTTTATTTTTGCAATACTTACACCCAAAAAAATCTTTAAGACAATCCGTTAATTCTGTCAACCAATTCATTGGCTGCAACTTCTAAATCTTGGTTGATTTGTTTGAAATGTGATTTTTTGTTTTCTACATCTTTTTGGTTTACTCTTGTAATCAATGTATCGAATTGATTTATTGCGTCATCGATAATTGCATCAGACTCTGGAGTTGGTTTTCCTCCGTTAGCGATTTCCCAAAAATATACTGCATCAATCAAATCTCCGATTACAAAATTGATGTCTCTTTTTAAGTGTCTTACTTTTGCCATTTTTATAAAAATTTAAATATATACTTCTAATATTTTTGCGTTTCCTTGGAGTTGGAAATTCGTCAAATCAGCGGGAATCAATATTGTTTCGCCTTCTTTCACTTCCATTTTTTTATCCGAATAATGGATATTAAACTCTCCGGCGGTGCAAATATAAATCCGAAAAGTTTCTCCTTGATGTTTTATTTCTAATTCTTTTTTCAGTTCAATATAATTTGTTATAAAATATTGAGTTTTAACCACTTCTGCCGAAGCATCTGGTTTTGATTCATACAGCAGTTTAGGTTCCTTTTTGTGATAATCTATCGCGTCTAACGCCAAATCGACATGTAACTCACGCTGATTTCCTGCTTTATCTTTTCTGTCCCAATCATACACACGATAGGTAATATCTGATGTTTGCTGAATTTCTGCCAACAAAATTCCTCCGCCAATGGCATGAATAGTTCCGGTTTCTATCAAATAAGTTTCTCCTTCACTTACGGGATATTCTTGCAGAATTGTTGGCAAAGTTTTTTCTTTCAGATGATGTAAATATTCTTCTGCCGAACTGTTTTCTTTAAATCCGAGAATCACTCTCGATTGCGGTTCGGCATCCATGATATACCACATTTCGGTTTTTCCGAAAGAGTTGTGTCGAGCTTTTGCCAATTCGTCATTCGGGTGTAGCTGAATGGACAAATCGGTTTTGGCATCTAAAAATTTTATCAGCAAAGGAAAATCTTTTCCGAAATGCTGTAAACTTCTTTTTCCGACAATATTTTCGGCATATTCATCAATCAATTTATCCAATTTTTCGCCTTGATAAATTCCGTTTTTAACAATGCTCACATCTCCTTCTACGGCTGATATTTCCCAGCTTTCACCGACATTGTCAGCCAAGATTTCTTTTCCGAGCGATTTTAGTTTATCTCCTCCCCAAATTCTTTCTTTGAGAATGGGGATGAACTTCAGCGGATAAGCATCGAAATGCTTAGATATTTTCGGGTTCTCTGAACTCAAATTACTTTCAATTAAATAAGGGTGCAATTTACGAATTAATCTTTCAACTGAGCCTAATTTTTACAATCCATTGTATTTTACAAAATTACGAGCAGTTTCGTACAAAGTTATTTCCAGTTCCAAATTTGCTGGAATTATTTTTCTGAGTTTATGCCAAATCACATAAGCAATATGCTCGGCTGTGGGAATGAGATTAGCAAATTCAGGCACATCCAAATTGAGATTTTTGTGATCAAACGGTTCTTCTACCTCCTTTTCGATGATGTCGCTGAGTACTTTCATGTCTATCACATAACCGGTTTCTTCATCAACATCGCCAGTTACAGCAACTATTAATTCGTAGTTGTGTCCATGAAAATTCGGGTTGTTACATTTTCCGAAAACAGCATTGTTTTTTTCTTCTGTCCAATCTTTCCGATACAGACGATGAGCTGCGTTGAAATGTGCTTTTCTGCAAACGGTTACTTTCATGTTTTTATTTTTTTTGAGCTTCTAAATAATGATAAAATCTATCGAAAATAATCTTGAACCAGGCGGTATAATTTGTTGGATTTTGCTGTATATCTTCTCGAATACTGTCTAAACTTTTCCAACTCCAATCGGCTACCTCGTCAGGGTTTACCTGTGGTATGTCGTTGTAATATCCAATCATGACATGGTCATACTCGTGCTCGGTCAATCCGTTGTCAAACGGTGCTTTGTAGATAAAAGAAAACAACTCTTTGAGCTCTGTTACAAAACCCATTTCTTCTTCTAATCGTCTTTTTCCGGCTACAATATTATTTTCGCCCATACGTTGATGACTGCAACAAGTATTGGTCCACAACAGCGGAGAATGGTATTTGTGCTTTGCTCGTTGTTGTAACATCAGTTCGTTTTTATCATTCAAAATAAACACAGAAAAAGCCCGGTGTAGTCTTGCCTCTTCGTGCGCTTGTAATTTGCCCATCTGCCCGATAGGCTCGTCGTTTTCGTTTACTAAAATTACTTGTTCTTCTGTCATCTATTTGGGTTTAACCATTATCGTAAAACGAGTAAATTTAATAATAATTTTCGGCATAAAAAAAGCCTTGTAACAACAAGACTTTTTTTGGGTTTTATTTAACGAACAGCTACTTTATTACTGGTTCATTTAAAAAATTTTCTTTTATTTATCTAAAAACAATACTTTGAATCAATTCTTTACCCAAGGCTTCGTTGAGTTTTTGAATAATGAGTTCTTTGCCATAATTTAGTTCTTCTCGCAAAACAGCCGACGTGAGCGTTACAAACAGCGTATTTTTTCGGAAAATAACTTCTTGGGTATAATTTTTCACGCCGTTCCCCATTTCGCTATACCAAATATTTTTAACCTCAACAGCATCAATACCTTTATCCAAACGGTAACCTTTCAAAAATTTTCCTAAAATTTCTTCGGCTGAAGACTCTTCCTTGATTCGTTCGTATGGATTAAATTTTTTATTCATCTATTTGGATATTGAATGGCTCAAATCGTTTGTATTTGTAAGTAATATTCTTATCATTTTTAATGATGAGGTGTGTAGAGTCTATATCAATAATTTCTTCTCGCCATTGTGCATATTCTGTGCTACAATCTAGAAAATATCGGTTATCTTCTTCGGTCAATTTGATATTTTCTTTGAGGTTATTGGTTAGATATTTTCCATCGAATTGAGGCATCATTTTTTGCCTGAAACCTTCTGAATTTTCTAATTCTATATAATCCACCGAAGTATTTTCTGTGTACACTTTGGTTTCGCTTTCGGGTGTTTGCACCTCTTCAATTTCCCAATATCCATTGATAAACGAAATCGTATCGGCATTTGGTTTTTGCTGACAACCAACCAAACTTACCGTGATAAGAAAAAATAAAACAAGCTTTTTCATCATTTAAAAAAAGAATCTACAAATTCATACTTATTAAACACTTGCAAATCTTCGATTCCTTCCCCTACTCCGATATATTTTACAGGAATCTGGAACTGGTCAGAAATTCCGATTACCACACCACCTTTTGCCGTTCCGTCAAGTTTGGTAACCGCCAACGAAGTAACTTCTGTTGCTGCCGTAAATTGCTTGGCTTGTTCAAAAGCATTTTGTCCGGTCGAACCATCCAACACTAATAACACGTCATGCGGAGCGTCTGGCACTACTTTTTGCATCACTCTTTTAATTTTGGAAAGCTCATTCATCAAGTTGATTTTGTTGTGCAATCGTCCGGCTGTATCAATAATGACCACATCGGCGTTTTGTGCCACTGCCGACTGCAATGTATCAAACGCTACAGATGCCGGGTCACTTCCCATATTTTGTTTAACAATCGGCACATCAATGCGGTCTGCCCAGATTTGCAATTGGTCGATAGCTGCCGCACGGAAAGTATCGGCTGCACCGAGCACTACTTTTTTTCCGGCTTTTTTAAACTGATACGCCAATTTTCCGATAGTAGTTGTTTTTCCTACACCGTTCACACCTACAACCATAATCACGTAGGGAGATTTGTCTTTTGGCACAGAGAATTCTGTTTCTTCGCCTGTGCTTGTTTCGGAAAGCAAGGCTGTAATCTCTTCACGCAAAATAGTATTGAGTTCGTTGGTTCCTGCGTATTTGTCGCGAGCAACTCTTTCCTCAATTTTTTCTATGATTTTCAGAGTAGTATTGACCCCAACATCAGAGGTAATCAACACATCTTCAAGGTTATCCAAAACCTCATCATCTACTTTGGACTTTCCGGCAACCGCTTTGGTTAGCTTTGAAAAAAAAGAACTTTTGGATTTTTCTAATCCTTTGTCTAAGGTTTCTTTTTTCTCTGATGAAAATAAACGTTTAAAAAAACTCATAGTGCAACGATATTATTTTTGAGCGTTATAAAGGTAACAACTTTTTATTTAATTTTTGAATAAATAAAAAAAAGCTACCACAAATTGTGATAGCTCCGTATTTTCTCATTGCAAAAATTACTTTTTGCTCAAATATTCGTCAACAAATTCTGGTGCCATAACCGATTCAACAAAAGTATATGCTCCTGTTTTTGGTGATTTTACCATTTTTATCGCTTTAGTCAAGCGTTTTGACCCTGTTTGTAATGATGCTACCGACTTCTTTGCCATGACTAATAATTATTTAATTTCTTTATGAACTGTTACTCTCTTTAAGATTGGGTTGTATTTTTTAATTTCCAATCTGTCTGGA
>DATGOD010000065.1:0-2355 GCA_035306305.1 Flavobacterium sp. | reverse complement strand
CGTGGCAGGTAAACGCAACGGTTTCAATTCGCACAAAAATCATAAAGGCGAACTTATCGAAGATAAAACTGCATCCGTTGAAACTCGCGGACAGCTTTATATGTGGATGAAAGAAGTAATTGAAATTACACAACCAAAAATTTTTATTGCGGAAAACGTAAAGGGATTGGTTAATTTGGGCGATGTAAAATCAATTATCCAAAACGATTTTTCTTCTGCAAACGGAAATGGGTATATCGTACTCGACCCACAAGTTTTACATTCGGCAGATTTTGGTGTTCCACAATCAAGGGAAAGAGTGATTTTTATTGGTATTAAAAAATCAGCACTTAACAAAAAAGCTTTAGCCGAATTGTTAAATGACGCTCTTTCTGATAAATATAATCCGTATCCAAACCCGACACATTCATATACAGTTGAAGGAGATGATTTAAAACATTTTGTTCAACTAAAAGATGTGTTTAAACATTTACAAGAACCAGAAAATACGGAAGACCTATCCCAAAAACTTTATTCCAAAGCAAAGTTTATGGGTAAACATTGTCAAGGACAAACTGAAATAAAATTGAATAGTATTTCGCCTACAATTCGGTCTGAACATCACGGGAACATTGAGTTTAGGCGACTTTCAAAAGAAAATGGCGGACAAATAGAAAACGAACTAAACAAAGGATTAAAAGAAAGAAGATTGACGGTTAGAGAATGTGCATTAATACAGACTTTTCCACCTGATTATGATTTTGTAATTGAAAATAAAAATGGAAGAAAAGGTTCATTTTTGGTTAGTCCGTCACAAGCATATAAAATTATTGGTAACGCAGTTCCACCGCTGTTGGCTTATAATTTAGCCAAGAGAATTGAAGAAGTTTGGGACTTATATTTCAAGAAGTAAATGGTAGTTTCAGTAAATCCAGACCCAAACAGAAGCGAATTTGATACTTTGCTCGGCTCAACAATCAGGGAGTTGAATGTTCACGCTCTAAAATCATCTAAGAAAGTGGCAACACTTATGGGCAGAAATCTTGAGCCATATGTGAGAGATGTAATGACAGATTTGGCGGTTGGAACGCCATTTGAGAATTCAATCGAATTGATTGGAGGACAAAAATTTCCTGACATTGTTGCGAAGAAATATTACGGAATTGAAGTAAAGACGACAACTCAAAATCATTGGAAAACAACAGGAAATAGTGTTTTAGAAAGTACAAGAGTTGATGACGTTGAACGTATTTTTATGTTGTTTGCTAAATTGGCAAGTCCGATAGAATTTCGTTGTCGTCCTTATGAAGAAGTTTTATCTGAAGTTGTTGTTACGCATTCGCCACGCTATTTGATTGATATGAATTTGGAGCAAGGCAAAACCATTTTCGATAAAATAAAAATGCCCTATGACACTTTACGTAAAAAGGAAAATCCGATTAGACCGATTGTTGATTACTACAAAAGCAAACTGAAACCAGGCGAAGAACTTTGGTGGATGGATGCCGAAAACAACAGCAAAGCAAGCAATATCGTTATCAGAATTTGGAACAATCTTTCTTTAAAAGAAAAACAGGAATTGAAAAACAGAGCAATGGTTTACTTTCCAGAACTTTTTGGGAACAGTAGCGATAAATTCGGAAGATTGGCAATTTGGTTGGTAACTCGTGAAGCAGTTGTTTGTCCAAATATTCGGGATTTATTTACCGCAGGCGGAAAAAGTGATTATTTGATTGGTAAGAAAGCGTATCAAAGAGTACCAAGGATATTCTTGAACTTGTTCGACAACGTTCCAAACATAGTTGAAGCCATTATGCAAACATCAGCTTTTGAACTTTCGGAATATTGGGAAACCAAAACAACAGAAAAAACGAAACTTTTTGATTGGATAAATTTGGTCGCTGAACACGCCAAGAAAATTCAAGACGCAAAACATCTAAACATCAAACAAATATTGACAGAGTTTTTTTATCAGCATTTAAAAAAAGATAAAGCTGCCTGGCAAAAAGGCAGCTTTATTCTGATTCTTTGGTTCACAGTGTGAAAGCAACATTCAGATAAATATTCCGTCCTGTTCGGGGAATATTGTTCCAGTCAGCAAAAGTGGTATAATAACGGTCAAAAATATTTTCTACACCTGCTTTTAGGCTTAAAGAGGTTTTTTCAAACCAAAAGGAATAACCGGTATTTAGCCCGAAAATGATATAATCGCTGGTTTTGTTTTCTCCGTAAAAGGGAGCATAACTGTTGTGTTTTGCGTTTCCGTTGGCAGTGATTTGTGAAGTGAAATTTGTTTTTGAATAATTCAATGCCAGGGAATAACGAAACGGACTGATAAAGGGAAGGTTGTTGCCGTCGCTTCCTTTTCCATAACTG
>DATGOD010000064.1:0-5624 GCA_035306305.1 Flavobacterium sp. | reverse complement strand
TAGAATTCGTAAAAGTGTTTTATATAATCTTATCAAAATATTCACTTTCAAATGGTTATCATTTACTCCATTTGAAAGGAAATTTTAGTAAATGTAACAACCTACATTTTTTTATACAATTAAATTATTCATAAAATTTATTAACAACTGTTGATAACCTATTTGTTTCAAAAAGTTTACATTTTTTTAAACACAACTAATTGATATACAATTGTTTATTTTTTTTCAATATCTAAAAAGTTTTCAAAAACAGTAAACTTATTTTATCTCCAATAAAAAATTATTATTAAAATTGATTTTTTGTGGAAGCAATTTAAAAGAAAAAATTTATATAAAAAAGTCATTTTAGTTGCTATTTTTAGAAAATATTTTGATACTTTTATCGCATCGATAATTATCCAACGGGGAATCAAGTGAAAACCTTGAACTGTTGCGCAACTGTAAATGAGAATTTATTCTTATGAGTCAGACCTCCGGGTAATTGTAGACGTTGCTTTCGCACAAAAAGTAAATGTCTGATGATAGCTTCCTATTTATTTATATGGAACCTTTTCTTCGGAATTTACTTTTCATTGTTTCATATAAATAAAAAAATGATGAGTATTTTCACAAAACGTATTCACTACAAACCCTTTGAGTATCCTGAGATTTTAGAATTTACCCAAGCCATCAACCGTTCGTTTTGGGTGCATTCGGAAGTAGATTTTACTGCAGACATTCAGGATTTTCGTTCGCATTTGTCTCCCGTAGAGCAAGAAATTGTAAAAAGAAGTTTGCTCGCCATAGCACAAATAGAAGTTCAAGTAAAAACCTTTTGGGGCAATCTGTATCATCACTTTCCCAAACCCGAATTCAATGGATTAGGTAGCACGTTTGCCGAATGCGAATTTAGACATTCGGAAGCCTATTCGCGTCTGCTGGAAGTGTTGGGCTACACGCACGAATTTGATCGCATCGTAGAGATACCAGCTATAAGACATCGTATCGATTATTTGTCAGAAGCGCTCAAACATGCTCAGAAAAAAGATTCCAAACAGTACTTACAATCACTTATTCTGTTTACCATACTCATAGAAAACGTATCACTTTTCAGTCAATTTGCTATTATTCTATCATTTACACGGTTTAAAGGCGTGATGAAGAACGTAAGCAATATCATCGCGTGGACTTCGGTTGACGAACAAATCCACGCCAATGCAGGCATTTTTATAATCAATAAAGTGCGCGAAGAATTTCCCGATTTTTTTGACGAACCTTTTATCCAAGAGATACATACAATTGTGCGTGAATCTATTGCCATCGAGAAACAGATACTCGACTGGATTTTCGAACATGGATTTTTGAAAGAAATCAGCCAAGAGCACTTACTTGATTTTATGAAATTTCGCTTAGATGACAGTTTGGTAAAAATAGGAATTCCGAAACTTTTTTTCATACGAGATGAACAGTATCAGCCAATGATTTGGTTTGAAGAAGAAATTTTTGCCAATAGTTTGGACGATTTTTTTGCCAAACGACCTGTAGATTATACAAAACACGACAAAAGTATCACAGCAGACGATTTATTTTAAAAAAAATATGGAAAAAATATGGTGGCTCAACGAAGAAAGTGAGCAAATACTCAATAGAGGCTATCTTCTCAAAGGAGAAACGCCACAAAAAGCAATTGAACGTGTAGCTCATGCAGCAGCTCGTCGTCTTTACAAACCTGAGTTAGCTGAAGCTTTTATAGAAATGATAGAAAAAGGATGGATGAGCTTATCCTCTCCTATTTGGGCAAATATGGGTACGGAGCGAGGCTTGCCGATATCTTGCTTCAATGTATATGTACCAGATCAGATTGAGGGCATAACCCATAAGCTGGGAGAAGTAATAATGCAAACCAAAATAGGCGGTGGTACTTCGGGGTATTTCGGAGAATTACGAGAGCGAGGAAGTGCAGTAACGGACAATGGAAAAAGCAGTGGTGCAGTGAGTTTTATGAAATTGTTTGACACAGCTATGGATACGATATCTCAGGGAGGGGTAAGAAGAGGCGCATTTGCAGCGTATCTCGATATCGATCACCCAGATATTAAAGAATTTTTAGAAATAAAAAATATCGGCAACCCTATACAGAATCTCTTTTATGGCGTGTGCATACCCGATTATTGGATGCAAGACATGATAGAAGGAGACCGAGACAAACGAGAGATTTGGGCAAAGGTGCTCGAAAGCAGACAGCAAAAAGGTTTGCCCTATCTGTTTTTTACAGATAATGTAAACCGAAACAAACCCGATGTGTATCGAGACAAAGAAATGCAAATATACGCTAGCAACCTATGCTCGGAAATAGCATTGCCTTCATCAGTAGAAGAATCGTTTGTATGCTGTCTTGCATCAATGAATTTGGAATTGTACGACGAATGGAAAGACACCGAAGCCATCCGATTGGCTGTGTATTTTCTTGATGCGGTCATGTCTGAATTTATAGAAAAAACTGAAGGAAACTATTATCTCAAATCAGCACATCTTTTTGCTAAAAACCATCGCGCTTTAGGATTGGGTGTTATGGGTTGGCATTCGTATTTGCAAAAAAACAGTTGGTCTTTTGAAAGCTTGGAGGCAAAAATGAAAACCCATCAAATTTTTAAAGAATTGCACGACAAAGCGTACAAAGCTTCTGCCGAATTGGCGCGTATCTATGGCGAACCAACTGTTTTGAAAAACTATGGTAGGAGAAATACCACTTTACTGGCTATAGCACCTACTACTTCTTCATCAGCCATATTGGGACAAACTTCGCCGGGTATCGAACCATTTAGCAGTAATTATTACAAAGCTGGATTGGCTAAAGGCAATTTTATGAGAAAAAACAAATACCTCAAGCAGCTATTAGAGCAAAAAAATCGCGATACCGAAGACACATGGCGCAGTATCATGCTACATCACGGAAGTGTACAACATCTCGATTTTTTAACTACAGAGGAAAAAAATGTATTCAAAACTTTCAAAGAAATCAGTCAATACGAAATAATATTACAGGCGTCATTACGTCAGCAATACATCGACCAATCTCAGAGTTTGAATATCAACATTCCTTACAACTTACCCATCAAAGAAGTAAATCGTCTGCTCATAGAGGCATGGAAATTGGGAATAAAAACCTTGTATTATCAACGAAGCCAAAGTGTTTCGAAAGAATTTGTAAATCAATTGGTTACCTGTACCAGTTGTGAATCTTAATTGTGCAGCAGATTTATTTTGTAAAAAAATTCAACGGAGATAAATACATTTCCATCGATGAAGACAAACACAACCAACTGACTAATCATTATTTCATAAAAAAACAAATGACATTAGAAGAACGAATAAAAAATTCGGAAACACGCATCTTCAAAGCCGTGTTTCCCAACACTACCAACCATTACGACACTTTATTTGGTGGAACAGCCATGCATATGATGGACGAAGTGGCTTTTATCACAGCTACTCGATTTTCTAGACAAATTATGGTAACTGTTTCTACAGATCGCATCGATTTCAACAAGCCTATTCCAGCAGGAACGATTGTAGAATTGGTAGGAAGAGTTACGCAAGTAGGAAACAGCAGTCTGAAAGTTTCCGTAGAAATATATATCGAAGAAATGTACAGTGAAGTGCGATATTTGGCTATACAAGGTGCATTTACATTTGTAGCACTAGACAAAGACAAAAAGCCTACAAAAGTAATCAAAGCCTAATGAATGAAGCAATCCGATATGGGTTGCTTTTTTATATAAAAAAAACTTACTAAAGGTGGATATTTTTTGCCCAATGAAATTATAAATTTCAATGCTAATTTTTATATTCGCTGTGAAAAAAAAAGAAAACGATATGAAAAAAACTTATCTATTTATACTGATATTTATAATCTCTCTATGTCTAAGTTTTTGGGGAATGTATTCTGTAAGCAATGGCACTTCCCTTTTTTGGTTTGTATTATTGATAGGAATTGCAGGAATTTTTTATTCGATAGTTTCTCTATTTTCGGCTCTATCTTCCTTATCTGAAAAAAATACTCTTACAAGCAATAAATAAGCTGTCGAAAAGTCTAACTATTTTAGAATTGATGGATGAAGGTTTTGTAATAAAAAATGAACAACATACGCAAACTCTGAAATGGTCGCATATAAAATACATTGTAGCATATCGAGAGGAAATGTATACAACAAATCGACTGGTAGCAGAAATTGTTTACGACAAACAAGTTTACAATATACGTAGCGACTGGCAAGGATGGAACGAATGGGTTCAGCATTTGAATAAAAATTTATCGATAGCAGCCCCCAACTGGCCCAATCAGCTACAACAAACCGATTTAGGTAAAAATCGTATGCTGATCTATACCTATCAGTAAGAAATGGTTAAAAGATGTGTTGAGAATATTTATAAATAGATACTCATCTGAGAATTTTGATATTTGTATCCATTTTTTATAAAAAAAGATTGCGACGTAGCACCAAAAGAAAAATGCTCTCTATATAATCTTTTTTCTATTCGAAACTACCGAAAAAATACAAAGTCGAATCTATAATTATTAATTGTACAAAACCAAAAAAGATACCGAACAGGTAGCTTTTATCTTATTTTGAAAAGAATTACAATACACTATTTACAGTTTTAACAGCATCTACAGCTTGTTGAAATTTGGATTTTTCATCATCAGCACATTCGATTTCCACTATTTTTTCCACTCCATTTTTACCAACAATCGCAGGAACACCGCTGGTTGTGAATGGCTATACCTCATAAGTGTTGTTTGGTTTTGGTATTCGGTGATTCGCTTCGCTTAATTCATTTTTTGTAGATTTATCACTATGAATCACAACTTCGGACTGTAGAACGCGCCGCCGCCCTCGGTTGTGAATGGCTTTATTAATGAATTTGTAGTTTGTTTTTTAGCGGAATTAATGTTCTGACGAATCGTAAATTTGATTTACACAACTGTAACTTAAACCACATACGCATCATTAGCGTTGTGAATTGCTTTATTAATGAATTAGTAGTTTGTTTTTTTATGGAATTAATGTTCTGACGAATCGTAAATTTGATTTACACAACTGTAATAAGTTACCTTGTATATCATGATTTGTTGTGAATTGCTTTATTAATGAATTTGTAGTTTGTTTTTTAGTGGAATTAATGTTCTGACGAATCGTAAATTTGATTTACACAACTTTAAAATATCTGAGCGTACTACAAATGTGTTGTGAATTGCTTTATTAATGAATTTGTAGTTTGTTTTTTAATGGAATTAATGTTCTGACGAATCGTAAATTTGATTTACACAACAACTTCGTCAAACAGCTTTCAGTGGCAGAGAAATCAATAATAGCCCAGAGGTTAAAAAAACAACGGAGTAGAAGAATTCAGTATAGACGGAGATTATTTTATAGTATCAATAATAGATTTTAATTCAGAAACAAATGAACAAAAGGAGAAACATTATGCCAAAATGGAGGCAACCATTACAACCCTATTCACAGGAGAGGGAGGAAAGATTGGAACAAATAAGGTTAGAGATGTTCAGGAAAATTTTAGGAAATCCAAATATGTCGGTGCAAGAAATGAGGGAGATGAACAATCGCAAACAAGAGAATACG
>DATGOD010000063.1:0-10331 GCA_035306305.1 Flavobacterium sp. | reverse complement strand
TCTAAAACCACTAATTTCGGACGTGCTGTCATTTGATCCAAAACACTGATTTGGATATTTGGATGCAAGTTGCCTAACATTACGACTTCAGCTTCTTTGAAATTTTGAGGAACAATAGGATTAAAATCTGCCAATACGTTCAACTGCGTATCCAAAGTGTCGCGAGAGTTGAGATCGTTGTGATAACGTCCGCTCCAGAAAAAAGTTTTTCCGTTTTCAATTTTCTCGATTCCGGAAATATCGATGTTTTTACTTGCTAGTAAATCCAAATGTTTCTGCGGAAAATCTCCACCAATCACAGATACAATGGCAGAATCTACGTTGTCGAAATAAGAGGCAGACAAACCAATGTAGGTTGCTGCTCCGCCCAAAATTTTATCGGTTTTGCCAAACGGTGTTTCAATCTGGTCAAAAGCTACTGTTCCAACAATCAATAATTTACTCATATAGTGGATTGTAATGAAGATGCAAAGGTAATATGAAAAGAGAACTTTTACAAGTATAATGTTTTCATAAAATTGTAATGGGTTTTATTTTTTCACTATCCGATAAGTTTGTTTATCTGTTGTGTTAGAAATGTTCAATAAATACACGCCAGCAGCTAAAGAATGAATATCTACCGATATTATTTCGCTGGCGTTGATTGGTTGTTGCAAAACTTGTTGTCCTTGCATATTATGGATTTCAATTTTGGTAAAATCTGCGATTTCGCCTGTGATATGTATAATATTCTCTGCCGGATTTGGATAAATACTGATTTTCTTTTTATCAAAAACAGAACTACTCATAGGCTCAGTACTGAAATAAGAATACACCAAACCACCATAAGTAGAGCTATCTTCTTCATCGGGTTCGAGCAAAGTACCTTGTGTGATGAAATTTTCTGGATTAGAATTACCACTGGTTTGTTCTACAGAATAATATCCATTCTCTGCCGGAAAAATTCTCCGGCTCCAATCTCTGCCATCAAAACCATAGTAGCTCGAATACAAAACCGTACTACCATCATTGGATAACAACAGATGATAAGCATCAGAATGAGAAAGTAAGTAAGATGGCGTGGGGTCTTTCTCGGTTTGATAAGCATCTTCTGTAGCGACACCTTCAAAACTATCGGTTTGCCCAAAAAGCCAGATATTGCCGTCGGAGTTGATAGATATGTCGTTGAATACTTTTGAAAAAATATTATTTGAGGTATAAGTTCTCCATTGTAAACCTGAACCATCGGGAGTCATTTTTGTTAAAAGCTGTCGTATGTTTTGGTTTTCTGGATTATCTATAAAAGCCCCTTCAGTGGCTATGTTTTCGGGAGCTACTCCACTAGAGTTATATATGCTTATCAAATAAATATCATTGCCGTAAGTTTTAACTTCATCTAAAAAATATCCAGATTCGCCTGTGTGATAATAAGTTCCCCACACTCTGGTACCATCAAAATTAAATTTATTGACAAAATAATTTATATTGAAGCCACCTTCATTATTTAATTCAGGTTGTTCCTCATAAGCTCCTGTTGTGCTGAAGTAAGTGGGGTTATCTGTAGGTGGGTTATTAATTCCGTTATTTACTTGCCCCATAATAACAACTCCGTCATTTGTACAGTCAATATCAAGTATTATTGTGTTATAAATACCCAAAAACGTACTCCATACATATTGTCCTTGATTGTTGAGCTTTGTAATGGTTTGAGCCATACCAGACAGTGGAAATTCATCGTATGGTGTCGCAGTAGATTGAAAGGGTGAGTTTTCGATGATGTCTTCATTACTCTTCAGCCCCCCTGCTAAATATACATTACCTTCATTATCAACACTAATACTATTGTCACCATCTAAAAATGGTTCTGTGTAACTACACCATTGCAATTCGCCACTTAATGAAAAACAAGCTATAAAACCATCTCCTCCAGCAAATTCGTTATTTTCATAAGTTGTACGGTAAGTGCCTGGAGTAACAAAATTTTCTGATTGGGTCGTTCTTCCGGAAACATAGATATAATTTTCTCCGTCAAAATGCATATCAAGAATTTCTGTGTTATCCGAACTTCCTAGTTGAGCAAAAATCCCTGTCTCTCCCTCAGGCATGGTAATGTATTTTATTGCATTATTTACACCAACATTATCTTTAGCATAAATAGTGTCATTAAAAATAAATCTATTTTTCCATGCATTAGTATCTACTTTACCTTCTTCTTTCACGCTCCATATGCGGTGATAGGCAGGTTGAGCGGAAGCAATGTTTGACAGAAAAAGAGTATAAACAGTAAGAATGCTTTTTGTTTCATAATCATTTTATTTTATGAATTCTGTTTGCAATGTATTGAAAATAAGTTAAATTAAAAAATAATTAGATTTTTTAATTATGAAGAAAAATTTTAATTTATCCTACATCTGTTCGCCATCAGCTAACTCATAAAAAGTATAAGAATAATTCGTATCTTCGCAATCTATATTCAATCTAAATAAAATAGTTATGACTCTTGATCAATTGCCAAAGAGCCAGCCGTCTGTGATTAAGACCATGCATATTGAACATGTGCCTCTCAAGCTTATCGAAATTGGCTGTATGCCCGGAAACATTGTTGAAGTATTGCAAGTTGCTCCGTTTTCTGATCCGATTTATATCAAGGTAAACGATTCTTTTATGAGCATCAGAAGAGATTTGGCACAGCAAATTGAAGTAGAACTTATTTAATTGGCTATGAAATCGATAAAAATAGCATTAGTAGGAAATCCAAACGTAGGAAAAACCTCGATATTCAATGCCTTGACAGGGCTTAATCAACACGTTGGAAACTATCCCGGCGTAACCATAGAACGCAAAGCAGGAACAACCCATCTCTCCAAAGACATCAAAGCAACGGTGGTAGATTT
Organism: Flavobacterium sp.; assembly: GCA_035306305.1. GTDB lineage: Bacteria > Bacteroidota > Bacteroidia > Flavobacteriales > Flavobacteriaceae > Flavobacterium. The sequence continues at coordinate 7,458 of DATGOD010000063.1, read as the reverse complement.
GCCCGGAACTTATTCGGTAAATCCAAGTTCCAAAGACGAAGAAATCGCACTCCAAGCATTGTATGACCCGAATAACAAAGATTATCCAGATGTCGTTGTAGTGGTTGCTGAGGTCGAAAATCTCAAAAGAAATTTATTGCTGTTTACGCAAATCAAAGATTTGGGCTTCCCGACAGTTTTGGCTTTGAACATGGCAGACCAAATGGACAAAAAAGGAATTTCGGTCGATACAGCGTTGTTGGAACAAAAACTGCAAACCAAGGTCGTGATGATTTCGGCACGAAAAAACGAAGGCATCAACACCTTGAAACAAGCCATTTTGGATTGCGAGCATAACGCTACTCAGCCTATTTTTGATTTAAAAACCATTGATTCAGCTTATTTCGAAGCGTTGGAAACGCTTTATCCAAACCAAAACCTGTACAAAGTTTGGCTCACGCAGACCAAAGTTTTTGCCTTTGACGGCATCAGTCCGCTGGTGTCGAGTAACCCAGATTGGCAAAAAAGTGATAGCGAAATCAAAAGACTGCAACACAAAGAAACCATCAAGCGTTATCAATTGATTAACGAAATATTGAAAGAAACGTACTCGATAGATACCTCAAAGGCTAAAGACATCCGTATGCGTTTTGACCGTGTTCTCACGCACAAATTCTGGGGATACATCATTTTCTTGTTGGTCATGTTGCTCATTTACGGCTCGGTTTTCGAGTTGGCAGCTTATCCGATGGACTTTGTGGACGGACTTTTTTCTAACTTATCCGCATGGGTTACACAAACATTGCCCGAAGGTAAATTAACCGCTCTTTTGGCAGACGGAATCATTATTGGGTTAGGCGGTGTATTGATGTTTGTACCGCAGATTGCCATTTTGTTTTTCTTGATTTCTATCCTTGAAGAAACCGGATATATGAGCCGAGTTGTATTTTTGATGGACAGATTGATGAAACCTTTTGGCTTGAGCGGAAAATCTGTTGTGCCATTGGTTTCAGGAACAGCTTGTGCCATTCCGGCGATTATGGCAGCACGCAATATCGAAAATCCGAAAGAACGATTGATTACCATGTTGGTTACGCCATTTACAACCTGTTCTGCACGGATTCCGGTATATATCATCATCATTTCGTTGATTATCCCGCAAACCTACCTTTTGGGCTTTATTCCGTTACAAGCATTGGTCATGACCGGCATGTATCTTTTGGGCTTTTTAGGAGCGTTGGGTGCTGGTTGGGTTTTGAGCAAAGTGATTAAAGCCGACCGCAAATCGTATTTCATTATCGAAATGCCAACTTATAAAATGCCGATTCTCAAAAATGTGCTGCTCAACATGTATGAAAAAGTGATGTCGTATATCGTTGGAGCAGGTAAGATTATCTTGGCACTATCGGTGGTGCTCTGGTTTTTAGGAGCTCATGGCCCTTCAGACACTTTTGGCAACGCCGAAGAAATCGTTACAGCACAACAACGAACAGAAATTTCGGAGGAGCAGTTAGCTAATGCTGTAGCAGAATATGAATTAGAACATTCCTATATCGGAATTATTGGACGCACGGTAGAACCTGTTTTTCGACCGTTGGGTTACGACTGGAAAGTGAGTATTGCCGTATTGACCTCGTTTGCTGCTCGCGAAGTATTTGTAGGAAACTTGGCGGTGTTGTACAACCTTGGTGCCGACCTTGATGTGGAAGAAGATAGCGGCAGAATCATCGATACGCTTGCCAGCGAAAAACGCACAGACGGCTCGCCGGTGTATAGCTTTGCGATGGGCGTTTCGCTACTTTTGTTTTATGCCTTTGCCATGCAGTGCCTTTCTACGGTGGGGGTAACCAAAAAGGAAACCAACTCTTGGAAATGGACCGCTTTTCAGATGATCTTCATGTCCGGATTTGCCTATATCGTATCGCTGATTGCTTATCAGGTATTGAAATAAGTTGGAAAGTTAAAAAGTTGGAAAAGTTAAAAAGTTGTAGCGAACAGGTAACGCAGTGAAGAATTAGTCAATTAGTTGATGAGGTAATGATACAACGTTACAATGTTACAGTGTTACAACGTTACAAATGTTACAGCGTTACAAATGTTACAGCGTTACAATATTAAATACTAACATACTATGCAAGACATCATTGTATATATATTATTGATCGTGGCAGTAGCTTTTCTGTTGCGGAAATTCGTTTTTAAAAAGAAAGGTAAAGGAAGTTGCGGAGACGGAAATTGTGGATGTGGTTAAGCGACCTCTTCATTGAGAGTTCTCTCTGCCTCTTTGAGGAAGAAGCCTACATTCATTTTGGCGTTTTCTTTGAACTGACGACTCATCGTTTTGACAGAACCAAAACCAAAATTTGTTGCTAGGGCATCTTGAGAATGTTGAAGAAGTTTCGGGTTGTCTTTAATTTGTTGAATCAGTTCGCGAGTACGCAGAAAACCCAGATACTCTGTTGAGCTTTTACCTCGGTGTTTTTGTAATATTTTGGTTATAGTACCGAATTTCGGGTTAAAACACCCAAAATTCGGGCTAACCCAACCCCGGCATATCATTAAAATAGTCCAACACATCATTAAATTAATGATACAGACCATTCTGAGACCTAAAATTTATGGTCTGAGACCCAAAATATTAGGCAGGCACGTTATTCATCAATGTTGATTTTTTCTTAATTCAGTTATGTAATCGCGGTCTTTTGACTTTGTGCCAAATCGTTTACAGACCGAAAACCCAGACAACTTGTCTGGGTTTTCGGGGTTATTATTCAAAAGATATTTTACTCAAAAAGGGCTTTGAGCTCGGTAGCCTCGTCGGCTTTCATTTTACCAGCCAATAGCAAGCTGAGTTGTTTGCGTCGCAAGGCAGCGTCAAAACGTTCTTTTTCTAGCTTGGTTTCGGGTTGTATTTGCGGAATTTCGACCGGTTTGCCCATTTCGTCCACAGCAACAAATGTGTAAATAGCTTCGTTGGCTTTTAATCGGCTACCAGACTCTCGGTCTTCAATCCACACGTCCAAAAATATCTCCATAGAGCTTTTGAATGCTCTGGAAACTTTCGCTTCGATAGTAACCACACTGCCCAACGGGATGGCGTTGTTGAACGCCACATTATTAACCGAAGCAGTAACGCATATTCTGCGAGAATGTCGGCGTGCAGTGATGCTCGCAGCTCTGTCCATTCTGGCTAAAAGTTCTCCACCAAACAAGTTATTCAGCGGGTTAGTTTCTCCGGGTAATACCATATCTGTCATTACGGTAACGGATTCTGAAGGTGTTTTTATGTCCATTGTTTTTTTGGCAAAGATAAAAAAACCACCTCGATTTGAGGTGGTTTATATATGAAGTGTATTATTTATTTTCTTGTGTCAAAATCCAAGCTTCTTGGTTGTCTGTTTTTTGTACTTCTCTGAGCTTTTCTCTCGCCTCGGTTTCGTTTGTATAAGAACCATAAGTTACCGGATAGAGTTGATATTTGGTTTTAGGCAGAAAACGAGCGTTTTCAAAGCCTTTTTTCTTGAGTTGTTCTACCAAAACGCTGGCTCTTTTTTCTGTTCTGAAAGCACCTGCAATGAGATAATGAGTAACTTTGTTTTCGTTGCTTTCGAATTTGACCGATGGAGCTTCGATAAAAAACGTAGCCTGTTGCAATTGTTGTTGTACCTTGTCGTTAACCGATTGTGTTACCGCATTTTTTTGAGATTCGAAATAAGTGTATGCTCGATAATTGTTGTAACCAAACCACGCACCAGCACCGATTAATATTGCGGCAGCAGTTTGTGCAAATCTTCTGTATCCAGACTTGCGAGTCTGCATCGGAATTACTTTGGTTTCCAATGTTTGTTCTCTTTGTTGTAATGGAGAAACCATGATATTGCTCAAACCAAATGATGCGGTCAAATAGTTTTGAATGCCGTATGCTTCAAAAGTAAGTACACCTTCGGCATTTTTCACAATAGTACCTAAACCACTTAGCTCAACGATATTCTTTTGCTCGATAGTATTGTGCCAAAGCGTTGTGTTGTCCTTGATAAACTCAACTGCTTTAGCGTAGGTAATTTGTTGTTCTTTGGCGATATATTGAGCCAATAATCCATCGTTGTTTTTTAACAATGTGTTGAGATAAACCAATTTCTTGGGTGGAGTAAATGTTTGGCTCTTAAGATGGTATGAAGCACTTACTTCTTCTGTAATAAATGCACCAAAACCAGGAACAACCACACATTGGTGTCTGTATAATAAATCGGATATATACTTTTCTAATCTCATACTACAAATATATCAATTTATATAACAGCTACAAAAAGGCGAGAGAGATAATTTTTCAACATTTTGAAAAAGATTGTTTATAAGTTTTTTGCTATCTTTATCAAACAACAAAATCGTATGGAAAGAGAAGAATTGTATTACTTGATGGCACTCACCCGAATTGAAGGTGTAGGCAATGTTGTTGCCAGAAAGTTACTTCGTTATTTCGATTCTCCCAAGGCTATTTTTGCGGCTTCTGTCAAAGATTTGTTGGCGATTGAAGGCATTGGAAGAGGATTGGTTAATAAAATACGTTCGTTTGACCAGTTTAATTTGGTGGATCAAGAGCTTCAATATGTCGATAGTAAAGGTGTCGAAATAATGAATATTTTTGACGATAATTATCCTTATTTGCTCAAACAGTGTGTAGATGCTCCACTGATTTTGTTCTACAAAGGCATTGATTTTTCTCTTTATGCTAATATGTTAAGCGTTGTCGGGACGAGAAATATCACGCAAAATGGTATCGCATTTATCAATGAATCAATCAAAAAACTACAGAGTTATAACCCGACTGTTGTGAGCGGTTATGCTTTTGGAGCTGATATTCATGCACATTTGGCGGCTATTGATAACAATTTGAAAACCATTGCTGTTTTAGGTCATGGTCTGCAACAGACTTATCCTGCAATGCACAAAAAGCACAACCAGAAAATTATTGAAAACGGTGGTTTTCTGACAGAATTTTGGAGTTCGGATGCAGTTAATAGAGAAAATTTTGTCCGCCGAAATCGCATTGTTGCCGGATTGTCTGCCGGAACGGTCGTTGTGGAAAGTGCCATTCGTGGCGGGTCGTTATCTACAGCACGTTTGGCAAACGATTACAACCGAGAGGTAATGGCGGTTCCGGGGCGAATTACAGACCCTTATAGTGCCGGATGTAACCATTTGATTAAAACAAATCAGGCTCATTTGATTACTTCATACGAAGATATTGTTCATTTGATGGGCTGGGAAAACGTAATAGACTCAAAGCCAAAATCTGTTCAGCCTCAGCTTTTTGTAGAATTAACCGATGAAGAACAAATCATTGCGGATTATTTGGCTAATAAAGACAAAGAATTACTCGATGTGATTGCGATAGAAACAAACATACCCGTACAGCAACTGATGGTTGTTTTGTTTAATCTCGAAATGAAAGGATTGGTCAAACCATTGCAAGGGAAATATTATCAGTGGATATAAAAAACAAAAGACTTCCCGAAAATCATAATCAAAATGGTATTTTCGGGAAGTCTTTGGCTGAAATCGGAATAAGAACATTTATTCTTTAACCAATCGGGCAGTTATATTTCCATCATCTGTTTTTACCTTCATCAGATAAACACCGTTACTGAGGTAGTTAATATCCTGAACGGATTCGTTATCATTCACAGTGCTTATTTTTATCAGTTTTCCGGTCATGTCGAATAATTCTATTTGATGGATTTTTGACTTGGCACTTATTGTGAATTTATCTTTTGCAGGATTCGGATAGATATTAAGATTGATATTTTCCGTATTTTCTACTATGCTTAGGCTGGCCAAAAAAGTAGTTTGGGCATCATTGGTTGTTATCGGGTAATTGAAATCGAAATAAATATCGGCTTTGCTGATGACAAAATCGTTTTCTTCAAGCGTATCTCTGGTTTCCAGTGCCAATAAAATATTTCCGTGCCCAGATGTTTCCAACATAATATTATTGAAATACATTTCGGCTGTGTTGCCATGCAAACGAACGTCAACATCATGCGAACTACGTAATATATCTAATGAATCCGGGTTGTAGTAATTTTCATTAATATCCATAATTACGACGATGTTATGAGCTACATCTGTACCTGTATTCTCAAATCTAACAAGGTAATGTAAGTCTTCTCCAATATAATTTGTGCCGACTTCTTTGCCTTCTAAACAAGTAATATCATTGGGATCAAAGCTTCCCACAACTGTTTGGTTGTAAATAAATGTATTGTCAAGAGGGTTTTCATCTCCTGATACGGGCAATATGTTTACAGTAAAGGTCAGTTCGTCGTCAATTTCTACAGGAAAATCGGGGTCTGTGGGTGCGTTGATAGTCATATCTACAATTATTTCCCTCGATTCAAATGGTTTGAGGTTTTCGTATGACCAGCTTAGGGACCCTATACCGGTTGATTCTGGAGTGACATCTGCAGAAACGAAATCCATGAGATTGTCGTCAAAGAAAAGACTTATTCCATATTCTTCAGACATTAGTTGGTTTCCGATGTTTCTGTACACGATTTTATATACCGATGTAAACCCCGGAATGGCACTACCAAGCGGTGTAATTAGAATTTCCAAATCCGGGTGGTTGCCGTTAGGGGTAATACAGAAGTCTTGTTCTGAAATACTCCCATCAACAGCATCAAATACTATAGTGTGATTTTCTGGTGTTACAGTAAACCAATCCGGGTTAATATCTCCAAAATTTAACTGGAATGTTCCGTCGTTGGTAAAAAAATGATACTCACCATCAAAGTTGGTGTAAGAATAAATGTAGTCACTATCTTTTTCGAGCTTTACTCTTCCAAAATTCACCTCTTCACTCTCTTCACAACCATTATTGTTCCAATCGCTATAAACGACTCCGGTGATGGTGTTGTAATCGCCTGCCGGTAAAAAGCTACAAGTAGAGGTGATTACTTGCCCTGAGACCCCCTCATTATTTAAGAAAGGTTCAATTAACGGTATTTCATCTTCGTCTGCACAGATGTAAACATTATCTGGGAGAAACTCAAACATTTCATTCCAAAAACCTTGGTCTATCCCATCTACATCTAGTAATGTGCCATTGTGTAGGTTTATCGATGATAAGTTAGGATTATTTAACGCCCTAAAATTACCGATACTAGGGTTGTTTGAAAAGTCGAGAGAAGAGATGTCGTTGCTGTCGATAATTAAATTATATAAATTCACATTGTTGGACAAATCTATAGTGGTGAGGTTGTTAGACATGCAATTTAGATTAACAAGATTGATGTTGTTTGATACATCAATTGTCGTTAGATCGTTAGAGCTACAATGTAGATCAACAAGATTGGTATTGTTTGATACATCAATTGCCGTTAGGTTGTTTGTGTAACAATACAACAGAGTAAGATTAGCAAAAGCCTCTATCCCTGTTAAATCGGCTATTGAAGATTGGGCAACACGCAATTCGAAAAC
>DATGOD010000062.1:0-8055 GCA_035306305.1 Flavobacterium sp. | reverse complement strand
AACGCACCACCTTCGCCCAAAGTTACGGCTCCGTGCATTTTCACATACATTTTCCCTTTTTCGATATAAGCATTACGTGCCGTGAAAATTTGTGCCAATTCTACCGGTTTTTTCCCCATACGAATCATTTCCGACTCGATGAATGAGTTCCCTGAATAAGACCAACAAGTACCTGATGAACCTTGGTCTTTAATCGACGTGTTTTCTAAGTTAATCACGTCTGTAAACGTAAAATGGTCTTTACTGTTTTCGCTTTGATTAGCACTTACTTTATTGATTAAATCGTCTTGTGCAGACGCAGTTGTCATCGAAGCCACAGCAATAATTGCCGCTGCTACGAATGGTTTTAATTTTAATCGAAACATATTTATTGTTTTTGAAAATTTTTATAACGGCTACGAATTTAAGGAATTTACGCCATATAACGGAACCATCAAAAAAGGTTTTTCTTGGTAAGTGTGTAATTTTTTCTTTTTTTTATGATTTCAGCCTAAAGTCAAATATTCAGAAAATTGATGTTTAAATTTTTATATATCTTTGTTTTTAAAAGGATTTTATAAAGAAAAAAAACGCTTTGAGAAAGTTTAAATTCATCTGCTACATTATTTTACTTGCTCTGTTCAGTTGCTCCGGAACAAAAAGCATAAACGACAAAATTCCAAAAACGGCTTTCTTAATTCAAAAGGACAGCTACAAAAATTGGTTTGATGTAAAATGGATAAACAATCATCAAAATATGGCTTATATCACTATTTATGATGGAATAACCGGAAACGTAATTATTGAAAGTAAGTTTGCAAAAATCTGTCCTGTTGATGAACTTAAGTTTATCGAAAATCTAAAAAATGAAATTGATTTCTTCGATGGAGAAAACATACAATTAAAAGACAACTGTTATTTAATGCAACAATAAACCTTTCTCCTACTCCACACTATAACTTGTGTATTTGATATGTTTAGCAGAACTCGTTAATCTGTCGAATTGGTATCGTTCAAAAATTCATCGGTAAAATGAGTTCGTTGTTTTGCTTGTGAAAACTTTTGGTGGTTGTATTTTTCTGATTGATTTCTCGGAATAGAAAGCGATTGCCATTTTTCATTCTGAATCATTTTGCCAATAAAAACAATTTGCCCAACATGATAAGGATAATGTGCCAACTGCCTGTTGATGGCTTCTGCTACCGTGTGTCCTTCGTTGCGAATATAAATAATACGGGTTAAATCTGTTTCGGAAAGTGCTTCCAAAGTACGAAACAAACAATCCCAACCTGCATTCCATTTGGTTAATATGTCGGTTTTGTCTGTGAGGTCGTTGTCGAATTCGGTATCTCGGTTACGCCATTCTTTTTCGCCATCGGTGGTAAAAATATCTGTCCAACGCGACAACATATTTCCCCACAAATGCTTTACAATCATGGCAATGCTATTGCTTTCTTCATTATATTGCCAAAAGAAATCCGCCTCAGAAAGTTGTTCAAAAGTTTTGTCGCCCAAGTGTTTGTAATAGGCAAATTGTTTTTTTACTCCGGTTAAATAATCGCTGTTCATTTTTTATTTAAAGATAAGGAATAATGGAAAACATCAGATTCTAAAGTCCTAATTTTTTTCTGATAACGTCCAATTTAATGTTTTCGTATGCAGATTTATCATAAACAGAAACGAAAACAACTGTAGTTTCCGATACATTTACAATAGTTTCATAAGTAATTACTCTACCTCCACCACTTTTTCCTTTGCCTTTTGAAGTTATGGCAAAACGAATTTTTCTAAAACCGCCTCCTAAATCATTTCCCAGATTCGGAATATTTTGAATATCAGATTGCAGTTTTATAATATCCGATTTTATAGAAGCATATTTTTTGGCTAATGCTTTCAGTTCTTTTTCAAAATCCTTTGTGGCTTCAAAATTATAATTCACCTAAAAGCGAACTTAATGATTTCCCTTTACGCTTACCTTCTGCTATTTCTTTGGCTTCTTTTGCCGACCGACTTAGACGTTTGAGATAATCTTTTTCTTCTTTCTTTAAATCGTTATCCACAAATTCTACTCCTAAACCTTCTTTTCTGAAAAGTTCAAGCATAGAAAGTAGCATTCTTCCTGCTTCGGTATTTTTATCTATTTTTATGGTTATTGTTTCCATCTCAATTACGAAGTTATGTAACAAAGATACGAAATAATTACTAAAAAATTAGCGAACACACTCAAATCGATGCATTCGCTAATGACATTTATCTTTTTACTAAATCAGCTTAGTTTCCTAAAATAGCGTCTATTACATAATTATAGTTCAACAAATCGCGGTTATCTTCGTGATAAACACGTTGCCATTTGAAGTTGGGCAATGAAATTCTGGATTCAGCTTTTCCGTCCCAATCGGTTTTTAATCCGTGTTTTTCCAAGACATCAACAATGATTTGTGCTACTTCTTTAGACACGCTGTCGCTTACATTATCAATTTTCTGAAAAGCAATCATCAAGCCTTCGCCTTGCACGGCACGTTCCAAATCTTGTCCGTGATAAAAACAATATCCTTCAGATCTTTCTCCGTTTTCTATCAGCGTTCGTTCTATTTCAACCACTTCATATTCGCCATCATCCATCGTATATCCGGCATAATGCAATGCGGTAATTTTGTGTTTTTCCGCCAATTCGTCAAAAGCTGCGATTAAACGTTCTGTTTCCGTAGGATTTTCCCACGTTTGGCTTTCTTCCAACAGTTCATTATAAACTATTTCAATTTGTTTATCCGCCCATTCTTCCGAAATTTCATCACCAAATCCGTTATCGTCGATTTCTTCGATAGCGGTTTCCCGAATGTCTTCTAAACTGTAAAATCCGGAACGAACTTGTGTGTAAATAAATTCAAAAATAAATTGCTCGTCTTCAGACATTGTTTGTTTCATAATAATTATAAGCGTTGTTGCCTCAAATTGTTTTTAAAAAATTTCTACGCTACGAATATATTAATTCCTAATAAACTTACGCAAAATTTCAATATTTTTTTATCGTTAAAAATTACACCTCTCAACCCAAAAAATCAGCTTGTTTGAGTACCTTTGCACACTTTAAGCAAAAGGTATGAAAAAAGGATTAATCGCGTTAGCCTGCGGTGGATTAGCGATCGGAATGACTGAGTTTACCATGATGGGAATATTGCAAGATATTGCCAAAGACCAACAAATCGAAATTACCGAGGCAGCACATTTCATTGCCTTGTATGCTTTGGGTGTAGTGGTTGGAGCTCCTATCCTGACCTTGTTTACCGGAAGATTATCTCCGAAAAATGTTTTGCTAATTCTCATGGTATTGTTTACGATATTCAACGGACTTTTTGCTTTTGCTCCCGAACAAAACAGCATGGCGATTGCCCGGTTTATGGCAGGGTTACCTCACGGTGCATTTTTTGGCGTAGGTTCCGTGGTGGCGGCACAATTGGCTCAAAAAGGAAAAGAAGCTCAAGCGATTGCTTTTATGTTTACCGGAATGACGATTGCTAATTTGGCAGGCGTTCCGTTGGGCACCTACATCGGTCATCATTATTCTTGGCGAATTACTTACGGCGTGATTGCTTTACTGGGATTACTTACATTTGCATCGCTATATTTTTGGCTTCCCACAATAGACAATCCTTCAAACGGGAAGATGACACAGCAACTTTCGTATTTCAAACAACCCAAAGCTTGGTTGATAATTGCCATCATTTCTATTGGGACAGGTGGGTTATTTGCTTGGATTTCATACATTTCACCTATGGTTACCGAAGTCGGCAATTTAACCGAAGAACGCGTTCCGCTGATTATGGTTTTGGTTGGTTTAGGCATGTTTTTCGGCAATATTTTAGGTGGAAAACTCGCTGATACTATTTCGCCCACCAAAGCAGCAATTACGTGCTTCTCAACGATGGCACTTACCTTGGTTGCAGTTTATTTTACTGCACATATTACCGAAATGGCATATATCATGGCGTTTGTAACCGGAATGGTTGCTTTTACTATTGGTTCGCCTTTACAAATGGTACTGATTAATTCGGCAAAAGGTTCTGAAACGATTGCGGCAGCTGCAGGGCAAGCCAGTTTTAATGTCGGAAATACATTGGGTGCATACTTTGGTGGAATTCCTATTACATTAGGTTTTGCATACAATACGCCGGTTTTGGTCGGCGTAGGAATGGCAAGTATCGGAGCGAGTTTGGCGTTGATTTATTTAATTCGATTTAGACCTCAAAAATCTTGATGTTTTAATTTGTATCTTTGAGGGATAGAGATTACAAATGAAACTGATATTTTCCTTATTAATTTTTGCCTGTACAATAAGTTACGGGCAATCAAATACAAATGATTTAAGCTCAATCAAAGCAAATGTTGAGCAAATTAATTCAATTGCTCATTGGACTCATATTGATAAATTAGAACTTTGGGAATCGGCAGAAGGCGGCGAAGCTCGTTTTTATTATCTGAACAATCAATTGGAAAAAATCGTAACTCAACATTACGGAGAAACTTTTCAACTACTGACAGAATACTACTTGCTTGACGACGAGCTTTCATTTGTTTTTGAAAAACACATTCAATACAACCGTCCGTTCTATTATGACGAAAAAGCAATGAAAGAGAATAATGATACCGAAGCTTTTGATTGGAATAAATCGAATATTATTGAAGACCGTAGCTATTTTAAAAATGGTCAATTGTTACAGCAAACCAATAATGAAGATTGTGGTTCGTCATTTTCAAACGACTATTTGATTGAGGAACAAAAAAGAATAACAGAGAATTTTGAGCGACTTATCAAGCTTAAAAAAACGCAAACACTATGAAAACCGCATTGATACAATTTGACATCATTTGGGAAGAAAAGCAAACAAATATCGCTTATCTCACACAAACGATAAACACTTTGCCCAATGATGTAGATTTAGTCATTTTACCTGAAATGTTTTCCACAGGTTTCACGATGAATCCCGAAAAATTGGCTGAAGAATTTTCTCATTCCGGAACCTTGCAATGGATGCAAAATATCGCTCAAAAACGTCAGTTTGCTATCACAGGTAGTTTTGTCGTTAAAGAACAAAATGCGTTTTTCAACCGAATGGTTTTTGTTTTCCCGGATGGAAATTATCAGTTTTATGATAAAAAACATTTGTTTTCACTGGCAGGAGAAAACAATCATTATACCGCCGGACAAAATCGGGTTATTGTCGATTATCTCGGTTGGAAAATTGCTTTGCAAATTTGTTACGATTTGCGTTTTCCGGTTTTTTCAAGAATACAAAATGAAGATTACGACATGTTGATTTACGTGGCTTCGTGGCCGGACAAACGAATTGCCGCGTGGGATATTTTACTCAAGGCTCGTGCGGTGGAAAACATGAGTTACGTAATTGGAGTAAATCGATGCGGAACGGAACCAAATGGTATTTTCTATTCCGGTCATTCTCAAGCGGTTGATTATATGGGAAATTATCTGGCTGAACCTTGTGAAAACGAATGTGTCAAAATAGTAGAATTGCATAAAAACAATCTGCAAAAAGCCCGACAAAAATTCGATTTCCTCCGCGATGCTGACGATTTTATTATTCCAATGTAATCGTTTCGTTCATTTCCCAATTGGCTCGTACATCAATCGGCTCGGTTTGATAATAAACTTCTTCCGGCTGTTTTTTCAGCAGATAGTTTCCGGTATCCCATTTTTTGTTTTTGTTTTCATCGATGATTGTACGCACAAAATACATTTTTGGTGGCAACAAACCAAAATAAGTCTGATTACCTTCTGTCAAATAATTTTCGTACAAAACATTTTCCTTATCATCGAGCAATTGTACAATCAATGGGAATTTCTGATTGGGATTAACAATATCAAAAGTCAGGTTTCCGTAATCAGCATGTGCAGTAGTTTTTAATTTGTACGAAAGCGTGTCGTTGGTTTTGTCGTAAATATCTTGTATTGCTCCCGGAAAAATGTCGAGTTGATAATTTTCGTTTTCCAATTTAGCAAAGTCAATATTCAGATTAAAATACAGCGAATCATATTGAAGTGTAAACGGAACGGCTGCCGAATCTTTGTCAATCAAAGTAAATTTGGTCGAATCAATTTGCACAATCGGTGTGGTTGTTGTAAGCTGAACGCTATCTCGAAAACCAATGGTTCCGGTTTTTGCCATTTTCACTATCAACGAATCGATGGCATTTATTTTTCTCGGTTTTACGGTAAATTCTTTGCTATAATCATTTTTTCCGGCGAAGCGAAATTGCAACGAATCATACTCGGTTAATGGCGTAAAAACGTATAACGAATCGGCATTTTTCACTTTCTGAATGTAGGTATCAATGCGATTTCCGTCGGCGGCGATTTGTAAATCAACCTCTTTGAGTTTTCCTTCAAACGGCACCAACCATTTGTTTTGCGAAACCATTGTCGGACGGGCTGCATTGGTTGCTTTTTCTTCTTTAAACAAGGATAATTGATACAACAATTCTTCTTCGCTCGGAAGCTCAACCATTTGTTCCACAAACCCGATTTTGTCAGTTTTTGGGTCAAACAGATAATTGTTGTTTTTGTCGTGTAATGCTACGATTTGATAGGTTCCTTCTTTCAGGTTATTCAGCTGAAATGCGGTTTGTTCAAGCGTATTACCAACATACAGCGGCTTTTCTTTATACACGGTCGAATCGTTAAAATTCTCTATCGGATAGAGCATAATTTTCACATTGGTTTCAGTATTTTTACTGTATGCGTCTTGAATACTTCCGTTTATTTTGAGCGAATCGATGTAATCTCCGGTTGAAAAAACATACGAAAAATCGCCCAATGGATTTCCTTCGTTATTATCAACGATACTTTGCCCAAAATTGAAATTGTATGTGGTATTAGGCTTTAATGTATCGTGAATTTTTATGGTAATTTCTTTTGAGGCAAAACCCATCGGCAGCACTTCCGGAATTTGATTTAATGGTGGTGATACAATCAGATTTTGATTGATGTTTTCTAATTTCACATATTCATCAAATTGAATTTTGATTTCTTTGGCATCAAAATGGGTAGAATAATTATCAGGATTGCTTTTCAGCACCACCGGAGGTAAACTGTCGAGCGGTCCGCCGGTAATATATCCACGCTTGGCACAGCTCGAAAACAGGCAAAGCGATACAATGATAAATAAGAAAACAAATCGAATGTTTTTCATTTCCAGAAAATTTGTCGTAAAATTAAAGAATAAAAACGGATTGGCTGTATAAGCGAGTAAAATTCGTTGGTGAATTAAAACAAAAAACATGAGAACAAAAGCTTTTATACGACAAAATGATGTTTATATAAATAACAATCTATCTTTCAGTATTCATCATTCCAGTATTTGGTTTGGAAGAGAAAAATGTAAACTGTTGGATGCTTTCGGAAACATTTTATTAGAATTCAAAATCAAACATTGTTTTTTAAAACCTACTCAGATAACCTTCATTTCTAACGGTATTAATCCCAAATACCGATTTTATAATTCTAAAAATGAATTGTATTGGCAAACCGAAAACACAAAATATCACATCCAACAAAAACGCTTTCTAAATCAGATAACATTTTTAAAAAACAATAAAGAAATAGGCACTATGGATAAAAATTCATTTCGGGTATCATATGCAGATTACAAATCTTTTACTTTTTCCACAAAAGACAATGAAGAAGTAGAATTATGTTTACTGTTATATGTTATCCATCAGTGTTATTTTCCTGTAGATGGTTAGGTTAATCACTATACGTCGAAGCCATACAAAGTACGCTTACATCGCCGGTTTGATGCTGTTGAATGGCTTTAACAACTTGTTCCATCGTAGAGCCGGTGGTAATCACATCGTCTATCAACAGTAAATTCGCATTCGGATTAATCAAATTCGGACGAAAACTGAATTTATCTTTTGTCACTATACTTCGGTTAAAAATATTTTTACGGGTTTGTGACTGCTCATAAAAATTACGCACGAGCAAATCTGCCCGAAATGGTATTCCGGATAACTGACTAATTTTTTTTCCAAATCGATGCAATTGATTGTAGCCACGTTGTT
>DATGOD010000061.1:0-3352 GCA_035306305.1 Flavobacterium sp. | reverse complement strand
AGGTGAGTTTTGAATAGTTAATTCGTTTCCTTTCTTATCGACAACATTAAGAGTTTTAATATTGTTGGCTGAGTATTTTAAATTTCCATACAACAACGGGTTATTTATCTCAACTTCTTTTTCTTGTATTTGCTCTGTTTTTGTGAATTGTTTTTTAAAGCTTTCCGTTGGAATTGTGTAGGTTTTACAAGAAGTAATAATCAATAACAATCCAATTGTAATATATTTTCCAAATTTCATTTCTACTATGTTTTCCAATATTACCCCAAACTCATAATTATAGGTAATATGTTTGGAAATGCCTGTAAATAAAGGGTTTTAGCTTACTTTTATTTTGGAAGTACAACATAAGTACAACTTTTTCAAACATTTTTTCAAGACCATTACTTACCGTATAAAATTAAGCATTTTAGAGAAGCTAAAATACTTCCGATTGCAATTTTTCATCATTACATTTTCTTCCGATTTCTCAAACCGATTGCAGTTCTGCCCTTTGCATTTTACCGTTTTCGGTGCGTTAGCACCGTATTGCGTTGTATTTCAATGTGTTGTGTATTGTCTATAAAATAGTATAGAGTGAACTTTGTAAATGCGTACGCAACGTATTTATTAACTCATAAAATTTAAGACAATGGCAAGACAAAAAGGACTTATGAAGTATGTCGGAACGATTGGCGATGTCCGACACTTCAAAATCAAAGGACAACAGGGATTTTTTGCGGGTATGGTGGGCGGTCCTACCGCAGAACAGGTAAAGACCGCCCCCGAGTTTGAACGTACTCGTGAGAATATGAATGAATTTGGGGGCTGTGCAAGGGCTGGCAAATCCATTCGTACCGCTTTATCAGCGTTGATGTCGAAAATGGCGGACAGCCAAGTTACAGGGCGTTTGACTTCGGTAATGAAAAAAATCAATCTCGAAGACGGAACGGAAGCAAGGGGTTACAGAAAGGTTGAAATTTCAACGCAAAGAAACTATTTAGTAGGCTTTGAGTTTGACAAAAGACTTTCTATCAATGGGGTTTTCAATGCTCCCTACGATGTAACCCATACCGTAGATAGAGATAGTGCGGATTTTATCATTGCACCGTTCAACCCTGCTGATTTGGTTTCTGCTCCGTCTGGGGCTACTCACTTCCGTTTAATCAACGCTTTGGCTGTGGTTGCGGATTTTGTGTATAACGCCACAACAGGAACGTATGACCCTGCGGACAACGTAAACAATGAGCTGAACGAAATTGCTTATTCGGCTTACATTCCGTTGAATACTGCGTATGCAGGTAGTACACTGACGGCAACGCTTGGCGGTTCGCCT
Source organism: Flavobacterium sp. (assembly GCA_035306305.1). Lineage (GTDB taxonomy): Bacteria > Bacteroidota > Bacteroidia > Flavobacteriales > Flavobacteriaceae > Flavobacterium. Next base: position 2,037 of record DATGOD010000061.1, on the reverse strand, counting down.
ACACTCGGAACTGATGTAACGGTTATCCAATGTATCGGTATCGAGTTCTTTCAGGAAGTTAATGGCGAATACTATTCTTTTGCTTCGGGCAACTGTTTGAAAATTGAAGATGCGTTTTAAGCACTCACAAACGAAAGCCCCAAGCATTGCGAGGGGCTTTTCTTTCTAACCTTTAAAATTAATCTTCGATGAGAATAAAAATTTTAAGAGTAGCCGAAGGCAAGCAAAGCACATTAAGCCATTTATATATTGATGATGTGTTTCAATGCTACCTTTTAGAAGACAAGATAAGAGCCGTAAAAATTCCAAAGCAAACCGCAATCCCAACAGGCAACTATACTTTAAGGCTGAATACCTGGGGCGGAATGAATGCCGAGTATCGGCAGAAATTCCCAAAACTCCACAAGGGTATGATTGAAATTAACGGCTTGCCGAATTTCAGTTTTGTGTATATCCACATCGGGAACACGTACACCCATACGGCAGGTTGTCCGTTGTGCGGTTTCGGGTTTGAGTTGGTCAATGGCGACTATCAAGTTTTGCGAAGCAAAGATGCTTACCAAATGATTTACCCTAAACTTTTGGCTATTGCTCAAAGCGAGCGTAAGGGTATCAGCATTGAAAACAATTTCCAATTTTAAAAACGTGTATCAATGGAAAATGCAATCACATTAAACATCGTGTTCGGCTCTCTGATTAGTATGCTGTTGGCTATTGTTGCGTACTTCATTAAACAGCTCCATTCCGATTTCAAGAAAATGGAAAAGGATTTGACAGAAGTAAAAACAATGGCTTTGCTGATAAAAACAGAGTTTAAAAACAGTTATGATTTGCTTAATCACAAAGTGGATTATCTGGAACACCGAGTAAACAATTTAGAAAAAATCATTTTAAAACAATTCAACAATGAAAAGCAATAGTTTAAACTTAGTAGAGCGTGTAACCGCTCCAACCCCGAAATGGTTTAAAATCATTCGGACTGTCGGTATTGCATTAACTGCCGTAGGCGGTGCAATCTTAACCGCTCCGGTGGCATTGCCTGCCACCATTGTAACCGTAGCCGGTTATGTATTGTTGGGCGGAACTGTGGCGACTGCCATTGCTCAAACGGCTATGCAGACCGAAGATAACGACAAAAAGGAAACGAAAGAAGATATACCAACTTCCGAAAATCCTTAGCCGGTAAAGGTTTCAATAAAGCCTGTATTTTAAAATCCTGTCCTTTGGGCAGGATTTTTTATTACTTGCTTTTGTTTGCACTCTATTTATAAAATGGTGCATTTATATTGCCTTTATATGTGGCTAATGGTGCAAGTATCGGGCAAGCGGTGGGAACTGTAAAGGCAAAAGAGCGTAGCCCGCAGGGCTACCGCTTTAAATGCCTTGCAATGTAAATACGCTTCAATTCTGAAATCAAAAGCAACTGTTCGTGTATATGCTTTTCTCTTTGCTCCAATGTCTTAACCCTGCGAATATCATTTTTAAACACCTTTTCTTTTCCTTTCAAATGGGTTGCCTGTTCAAAAACGAAGTTTTTAAAATCCGAAATGCGGATATAAGGAATGACCGAACCAATTAAAAACTGATGAAATGATTTTGTTTGCCATAAGCCAAATAATAAGCTACGATAAACGTCCAATTCTTCCACATTACGGCAGGAAATAACAAAACAATTCGGGCAAGGGCTATCTAAGGGTTTACCACTGTTTAAGCCTTTGGATAAGGCGTAAAATTCAAATTCCGATTTTTGATTTTTCGGGTTGTAAGTAAAGATTTTAACGGCTTTCATATCGCACTATTTTTGAGATTTGCTCCGCTTTTTTCGTTGCTGTGGCTGAAAACCAAAACTTTTTTACAAAGAAAAAAACAGAAAAAAAAGAAAGCCATTCATCAGGTGGCGTGGCAAAAAATCCAAAAGGAAACGGAATAAGTCCCGAAGGGTGGCAAGGCAATGAAAATTATTTTGCGAAGCACCTTATTTGCCTTGCCATTATGCCGTAGTCTTTTGGATTTTTTTTGGTGCGGTGGGCTTGTGCG
>DATGOD010000060.1:0-7850 GCA_035306305.1 Flavobacterium sp. | reverse complement strand
ATGAAAAAGCATTCCATTCATCAGCCGAAAAAATCGTAATATCATCATCACAAACTGCATTTATTCTATGATTTCCCTCAATTTCAAAAACTCCAATCAGCTCGTCTATCGGTCGGGCTTGGTCGGCATCTTTGCAGTAATACGAATTGAACAGTTGAATGAAAATCCATTGTGTCCATTTGTAATATTCAGGATTTGAAGTTCTTACCTCACGACTCCAATCAAACGAAAAACCGATTTTGTCTAATTGCTCGCGGTAACGTTTAATATTGGTTTCGGTGGTAATTGCCGGATGTTGCCCGGTTTGAATGGCGTATTGTTCTGCCGGCAAGCCGAATGAATCGTAACCTTGCGGATGCAACACGTTGAATCCTTGATGGCGTTTGTAGCGCGCATAGATGTCGGAAGCAATGTAGCCCAGCGGATGCCCCACGTGCAAGCCCGCGCCCGACGGATATGGAAACATATCCAGCACGTAATATTTTGGTTTATCGGATTGATTTTCTGCTTTAAATGTTTGGTTTTCTTCCCAATATTTCTGCCACTTGGCTTCGATTTCGTTTGGATTGTATTTCATTTTGTTCGTTATAATGCGAAATTTGATATTTCTTTTCTAAATATTGCTAATTTGTTATTCTACATTTTCTCTGGTCAGCACTTTTAAAAAGTCCCAAACATTATTCTTGGCAAACTCGCCAAAATAACTGGCGTATTGTCCTTTTTCATTGATAATTACAAAACTTTGACAAGGGTAATGATGTTCAAAAAACAATTTTTCGACAATGCCATCAGGGTCTGGATACCAATCGAGAATCCTGTCATATTTTTCAAGTCCGGTCGGTTCTTTGTAGATATATATTGGCTTAGTTTTCACTATTTTGCTAATTCCTTTTTCCAATTCTCTGTACCATCTTTTTCTGTCCTTTTTATCGGATAATGCCGAAGCATTACAAGGGTCAATTCCCGGATAATAAATAATCACAAGTGTTTTTTCCCAATCAATTCCTTCTTGGTTTTTCACACTCGATTTCAACATTTCGACAAGCTTTTCTCTATCCGTAATATCTCCACCGTCGAATCGTTGAAATAATCTCTTGTGATTTGGTAAATCTCCTTGAATACGAATAAAATTGCCCTCAATTCTTTTCTTATTGAATTCCTTTTCTGAAATTTCAATGTTATTTTCGTCAAAATATTTGATATTGTTTTGCTGAGCATTTGCTTTTAATCCAAATACGCACAAAAACAACGTGATAATTAACATTCTTTTTTTCATAACTGAGGTTTTCTTTTTCAAGTTTATGAAGACAAAAATACACAATTATAATCTTATAACAACGCTATCATTTCACGCTGTACCGAAATCCCTTTGTCTTTGTTGTACCAAAGCTGAATAGCTGTTTTCACTTCATCGGTAATACCTCCAAATTGCTCTTTCAAGTTTTGCACCAATTCCAACGCCTCTTTAGGTCTTGGTCCCCAAACGAACAATTCTCTTTCTAAATCCTCAGAAATTGCAATCAATTTTGGGATAGAACGTCCGCCGTTGGTTAAATATTCTTGCATCAATTCATCATTGTCATCACGCAACACCAATCGCAAATCAATCAACGGATTCTCATCTGCCAGTTTTTTCAAAACTGGAATATTCTGTGCTGCGTCGCCACACCAACTTTCAGTCAATATCAACCAGATTTGTTTTTCGGTAATATTTTTTGCCGCTTGAATGGCTTCCGGTAATAATTCTTGGGTTTTGTCCAAACGATTCATTCTCGTTCGATTGAGTTTGGTAAAATCAGTCAGCAATTCATTTTGCTCATGTCCGGTTGAACGATTTTGCGCAATCATCTCGTCGATGAGTCTTAAATAATCGTTATAAGACATGGAATTTTCTCGGGCAGTTTGGTATATCGATTTCATTATTCGTAATTTTAGGCAAAAATAAAAATTTATACTCGGATTAATCTCTTATGGACAAGAAATCAATGATATTTGGCATCGCCTTGTCTGGCGGTGGATACAAAGGCATCGCTCATGCCGGCATATTGCAATTTTTGAACGAGCAAGATATTTTTCCTGAAATAATTTCTGGAACGAGTGCCGGAGCGATTGTTGGCGGATTGTATGCCAACGGAAAAAAGCCGAAAGAAATTCTTGATTTTTTCAAATCGGTGAGTTTATTTAGATGGTCGCATTTGTCGTTCCGAAAAGCCGGATTTTTGGATGCAGATCAATTTGCTAAATACCTTTTCCGTGAATTTGAAGATAAAAAAATTGGCGAATTAGCCCAAGAATTATACATTTCGGCTACCGAAATAGAACAAGGAAAACTCAAGATATTTCACAAAAACACCCCAATTGTTCCGGCAATTTTGGCTTCGAGTGCTTTTCCAGGCGTGTTTTCTCCAGTTAATATCGACGGACGAATATACAGCGATGGTGGTATTTTGAACAATTATCCGGTCAATACCATTCAAGGACGTTGCGATTTTTTGATTGGCAGCAATGTCAATCCGGTGTTGATACAGAGTCCGCCTCATTTTTCTTCTATCAAATCGGTGGCTTTTCGAGCATTTGAAATCATGATGCGTCAAAACACTTTTCCGCAAAACGAATTGTGCGATTGGCACATTCAACCTGAAGCTTTGGCGAATTATAAAACTTTTGAAACGTCTAAAAAACGAATGGACGAAATTTTTGACATCGGTTATCAAGAAGCAAAAAAGAGTTTCGCCTCGATAAAGGATAAATTGGACTGAATTTTATGGACAAGACAAAAATACATATCAAAAATATGGTTTGCAACCGTTGTATTATGGTGGTGCAAAGCGAATTGGACAAATTGAATTTAAAAGCCAAAAATGTTGGTTTGGGCGAAGTTACTTTGGAAAAAGAACCGACTTCGGTTGAAATAAACAAGCTAGAAAAAGCTTTGATTCCATTAGGTTTTGAATTGATTGACGACAAAAAAAGTCTCATTATCGAACAGATAAAAAATACGATTATCGATTTGGTGCATTATCAAAACAATGACACAAAAAGCAACCTTTCGGACGTATTGAGCGAAAAACTTCATCACGATTACAACTATTTGTCCAACTTATTTTCGGAAGTGGAAGGCACAACGATTGAAAAATATTTTATTGCTCAAAAAATAGAAAAGGTAAAAGAATTGTTGGTTTATGACGAATTATCTTTAAGCGAAATTGCCTTTCGATTAAACTATTCGAGTGTGGCTTACCTCAGCAATCAATTCAAAAAAGTAACCGGACTTTCGCCAAGCCATTTTAAAAAAATTCGCACAGACAGAAGAAAACCTTTGGACGAGGTGTGATGAAATTTTTCTTATATTTGGTTTTGAAATCTGCTTTAACAAAAGTGTATCAAATGAACGTAAATAAATTAGACCGATTTGAAATTGAAAATATTGAAGATTGTTTACCATTATTTGAAAAAACTTTCAATATACAGCTTGAAAATACAGAAATTCAAAAACTAAATAGCTTTGAGGAATTTTGTGATTTAATTGTTTCAAAATTTAAATCTTACAATAATGATTTGTGTACAAGTCAAAGAGCTTTTTATCAATTTAGAAAAGCATTAGAAATAGTGAACATAGCAAACTCAATAAATATAACGCCAGATACAGATTTAAAAAATGTTTTCCCAAAAAAGAATAGAAAGAAAAATATTAAAAAAATAGAAAAACAATTGGGATACAAATTAGATGTATTGCAACCAAGCCAAATTACAATTAATGTTCTGTGCTTTATTTTTCTTCTTTCAATAATTGGTTTATTTTTTTTAGCAAAAATAGCAATTTTCGGATTATTCATTTCTGTTGCATTTTTTTATCTAACTAAATTCACAAACAGATTAAGTAAAAAAACTATCAAAGAATTAATTGAAAAAACGACCGCCCAAAATTACTTTCAAATTAGAAATACTCAAAAATCAATAAATAAATTCGAATTTAAAGCTATCATTTTAGAATGGTTTTCTGAAAATACAGGAATAAAAAAAGAGAAACTTAAACATGGAACTTTTGTATAAATGCAAATCAGACCAGTAAAAAAGGAAGATAATATATTCTTAGCCAAAATGATAAGACAGGTTTTTGAAGAACATCAAGCACCGCAAGAAGGAACAGTATATTCAGACCCGACAACAGATCATTTATTTGAATTATTTCAGGTTGAAAAATCGGTGTTGTGGGTTGCCGAAATAGATAAGGAAGTGGTTGGCTGTTGTGGCATACATCCTACGGTAGGTTTGCCGAAAAATTGTGTGGAATTGGTTAAATTCTATCTGTCTGAAAAATCAAGAGGAAAAGGAATCGGCAAAGCATTAATGGAAAAAAGTATTGCCTCAGCAAGAGAAATGGGCTATGCAGAATTATACATCGAGAGTTTGTCAGAATTTTCAAACGCCATCAGGATTTATGAAAAACAAGGTTTTGTAAAACTCGACCGTCCTTTGGGAGAATCTGGACACCCGACTTGTAATATTTGGATGTTGAAAAAATTATAGCCTAAATCTTACAAATCAATTCCAAAAAACTACAACAATATATTTTTATTTATTGCCAACTTTGCATAGTAAACAGCAAAAATCAGGTTATGGCAACAAAAGATAAAAATATTACCAAGCAGACTTTACCGGTTTTAGGCATGTCTTGTGCGTCTTGTGCCAGCAGTGCCGAGAGCGTGGTGCAACAGCAAAATGGCGTGGTCAATGCTTCGGTTAATTTTGCAACAGGTAATCTTACGGTTGAATATCTGGCTGATATAACCAATGTAGAAACTTTGCAAAAAGCCGTACAAAAAGCCGGGTATGATTTGTTGATTGAAGACGAAAAGAAACAACGAGAAACCCTTGAAGCCATTCACGAAAAGAATTTCAACCGATTAAAAACCAAAACGATTTGGGCAGTTATATTGTCTTTACCTGTGGTCATCATCGGAATGTTCTTTATGGATATGCCATACGGAAATGTAATTATGTGGGCGTTTGCTACACCGGTTGTTTTATGGTTGGGCAGAGATTTCTTTGTCAATGCATGGAAACAGGCAAAACACCATTCTGCCAATATGGACACCTTGGTCGCATTGAGTACAGGTATTGCCTACCTTTTCAGCGTGTTCAATATGTTATTTGCTGATTTTTGGCATCAAAGAGGTTTGCACGCTCACGTTTATTTTGAAGCAGCAGCCGTTATTATTGCTTTTATTTTATTGGGTAAATTATTAGAAGAAAAAGCCAAAGGCAATACTTCTTCTGCCATTAAAAAGTTGATGGGATTGCAACCCAAAACCGTCATCGTCATACAAGCAGACGGAGCAGAAAAACAAACTGCTATTGACAAAGTAAATGAAGGCGATATGATATTGGTAAAACCCGGTGATAAAATTGCTGTGGACGGAATAGTGGTTTCGGGCAGTTCTTATGTGGACGAAAGTATGTTGAGCGGAGAACCCGTACCTGTGTTAAAAAAAGAAGACGAAAAAGTATTTGCAGGAACCATCAATCAAAAGGGAAGTTTTCGGTTCAAAGCCGTAAAAGTAGGACAAGAAACCATGCTTGCTCAAATTATCAAAATGGTGCAAGATGCACAAGGTAGTAAAGCTCCCGTACAAAAACTGGTGGATAAAATTGCCGGCGTTTTCGTCCCGACTGTTATCTGTATTGCTGTATTTACCTTTATTTTGTGGTTGATTTTAGGCGGAGAGAACGGTATAGTTCAAGGTTTATTAGCAGCCGTAACAGTCTTGGTCATAGCCTGTCCTTGTGCTTTAGGTTTGGCAACTCCTACCGCCATTATGGTTGGTATAGGAAAAGGAGCTGAACAAGGTATTTTAATCAAAGATGCCGAAAGTTTAGAATTAACCCAAAAAGTAAATGCCATTATTTTAGACAAAACCGGAACGATTACCGAAGGCAAACCAACGGTTACAAACATCGAATGGTTGAATGAAAATGACACATCAAAGGACATTCTGTTAAGTATCGAAAAGCAATCTGAGCATCCGTTGGCAGAAGCCTTAGTAAAACATTTAAACAATGTTGCAACTACTTCACTAACCTACTTTGAAAGTATTACCGGTAAAGGGGCTAAAGCCAGCTATGATAACGAAACTTATTTTGTAGGAAATAAAAAACTATTGACAGATAACCACATCAATATTCCTAATCAATTACAACAACATGCCGATGAATGGGAAGGACAATCCAAAACGGTTATTTGGTTTTCTAATAGCCAACAAGCACTTTCTGTTATCGCTATTTCCGATGAAATCAAAAAAAGTTCTACACAAGCAATCCAAGAGTTGCAGAATATGGGTATTGAGCTGTATATGCTGACCGGAGATAACGAAGCTACAGCAAAAGCTATTGCCCAGCAAACCGGTATCAAGCACTACAAAGCCGAAGTATTGCCACAGCAAAAAGCCGAATTTGTCAAATCATTGCAACAACAGGGCAAAGTAGTAGCGATGGTTGGCGACGGTATCAACGATAGTGCGGCGCTGGCTATTGCCGACGTGAGTATCGCCATGGACAAAGGCTCAGATATTGCGATGGATGTCGCCAAAATGACGATTATTTCGTCGGACTTGACCAAAATTCCTCGAGCAATAAAACTCTCCAAACAGATAGTAGCTACCATTAAGCAGAATTTGTTTTGGGCATTTGTTTACAACCTTATCGGTATTCCGATTGCAGCAGGAATTCTTTATCCGATAAATGGTTTTCAGCTCAACCCAATGATTGCAAGTGCGGCAATGGCATTGAGCAGTGTAAGCGTTGTCAGTAATAGTTTGCGGTTGAAGTGGAAGGAGTCATCATATTAATTATCAATGTTTTATTTATTAATAAGCTTCAACACAAATTCTAACTGGGTGTCTTTATGCTCAAAAAAGTCCTTTAATGTAGGCCATACTTCATAATCGGGAATAATTCCTCTTCCTCTCGGCTGTTCTGCTTTTTGTGGTGCATCCTGAATGAGGTACACAATAGAAAACTGACTTTTTATTTTTGAGTTTGGTAACTCATAAATCATTGGAGAATGCCCGTTATGCTCATAATAGCCGCCTCTTGTTTCTACTCCTACAATGGTAACATCATTGACATACGCTTTTACTAATGAAGCAAAATGTGATGCAGCCGAAGCTACATTTTCATTTATCAGAAGGAATATCCTTCCTTTGAATCTCGGTGTTTTGGGATTATAAACCGGATTGTACTTTTGATTCTGATAACTTAATCCGTTTTTGTAAACAGGAAAACGATCCTTAAGGGCTTCCTTTCCAAGAGCCAATGAAGTGCTGTCCATAGGTTGAGCTATTGAAACGCCCCAAAAATAGTTTTGAAAAGGAATATCGTATGGGTCAAAAACAATGCGTGCTTCCAGGTTTTCTTTAAACGGGTGGTCGGTCATATACATCACGGGTTGTTCAAACGTAGGATCTGCACCGCCCGGGTTGTTTCTGATATCAATTATCAAATACGGAATATTTTTATTATTCAATTCTACAAAAACACTGTCAATAAATTTTACATATTTTTCAAATTCAGGGTCTTCCTCTCCTGTTACCATACCAAACCACCTTAAATTGAGTAGGCCTGTTGACGGATTTATCATCTCAAAACTGTACGGTAACTGTTTATTAAAATCAATCAAATCAGAAACAGGGGCACTGAATTTGTTTGCTTCATTTTTTGTACGTTGTTCAAGAGTAACAGCAGGTATTTTTATGCTTTTTGTTTTCCTGGATTGGGGAGCAATGTATTTGATCTCATATACATCGGTAAGCCCGTATTCCAACAAATAATTTATTCCGAATGATTTATTT